>NZ_JAIGQA010000048.1:0-44651 GCF_019733245.1 Streptomyces sp. WAC04114 | reverse complement strand
TGGCCCTGGGCGGCGGCGCGATCCTCGACGCCGGCACGCGCGCGCTGCTCGCCGGGCAGCGGGTGGCGTACCTGTCGATGGACGTCGAGGAGGCGGTCAAGCGCACCGGCCTCAACACGGCCCGCCCTCTGCTCGCGGTCAATCCGCGCAAGCAGTGGCGCGAGCTCATGGAGGCCCGCCGCCACCTGTACGAGGAGGTCGCCACGGCCGTGATCGCCACCGACGGCCGGACCCCCGAAGAGGTCACCCAAGCCGCCCTGGACGCACTGGAGTTGAAGGAAGCATGAGCGAGGCAGTCACGCGGATCCAGGTCGGCGGCACCGCGGGGACGGACCCGTACGAGGTGCTGGTGGGCCGGCAGCTGCTGGGTGAACTCGGCGGCCTGATCGGCGAGAAGGCCCAGCGGGTTGCGATCGTCCACCCCGAGGCGCTGGCCGAGACCGGCGACGCGCTGCGCGCAGACCTGGCCGAGCAGGGCTACGAGGTGGTAGCCGTCCAGGTGCCCAACGCGGAGGAGGCCAAGACCGCCGAGGTCGCCGCCTACTGCTGGAAGGCGCTCGGCCAGTCCGGGTTCACGCGCAGCGACGTCATCGTCGGCGTCGGCGGCGGCGCGACCACCGACCTGGCCGGGTTCGTCGCTGCGACCTGGCTGCGCGGGGTGCGCTGGATCGCCATCCCCACCACCGTGCTCGCCATGGTGGACGCGGCCGTCGGAGGGAAGACCGGCATCAACACCGCCGAGGGCAAGAACCTCGTCGGAGCCTTCCACCCGCCCGCCGGTGTGCTCTGCGACCTGGCCGCGCTGGACTCCCTGCCGGTCAACGACTACGTCTCCGGCCTCGCCGAGGTCATCAAGGCCGGCTTCATCGCCGACCCGGTGATCCTGGACCTCATCGAGTCCGACGTACAGGGCGCCCGCACCCCGGCCGGCCCGCACACGGCCGAGCTCATCGAGCGCTCCATCCGGGTCAAGGCCGACGTCGTGTCGTCCGACCTCAAGGAGTCGGGCCTGCGCGAGATCCTCAACTACGGCCACACGCTGGGCCACGCCATCGAGAAGAACGAGCGCTACAAGTGGCGCCACGGCGCCGCGGTCTCGGTCGGCATGCACTTCGCCGCCGAACTGGGTCGCCTGGCGGGCCGGTTGGACGACGCGACGGCCGACCGCCACCGCACGATCCTCGAAGCGGTCGGGCTGCCCCTGCACTACCGGTACGACCAGTGGCCCAAGCTGCTGGAGACCATGAAGGTCGACAAGAAGTCACGCGGCAACCTGCTGCGCTTCATCGTCCTCGACGGTCTGGCCAAGCCCACCGTCCTGGAGGGACCCGACCCGGCCGTGCTGCTCGCCGCGTACGGCGAAGTGGGCCAGTAAGTCCTCCGGCGCGCCTTCCGCCCGAAATCGCCTTACGGGGCCGGGCACTTCGGGCCGCCCCCGGCCGTTCACACATCGACGACCGGGGGCGGTACCGTTCGGTAGCAGCGGGTTCCGCCCCCGCTGTCAGCGCCCATCGCCTGTACGAGACGGAGTGGCACCGGATGCAGCACGCAGTGGGTTCTCCGCTGCCGCCGCCCCATCAGCCGGGGCACGGACCGGCCACGGGCTGGTCGCCGGCCGCACATCACCCGGGCCCGCAGCACGCGGGCGCGCACCAGGGCTCCGTGCCCGTGCCCCCGCCGCCCCCGGCACCGGGATATCCGGCGCCCCCGCCCGGACCGGGACCGGCCGCGGCTTCCGCCCCGCCGACGCCGGAGACCACCGGGCACGTGCCGCTGCCGCCCGGCGGCCCGGTCGCCATGCCGATGGCCCCGCCCGCCGCGACCGTTCCCGACCCCGCCGGCACGACGCTCGCGGTGCTGCTCATCGGCCCCGCGGGTGCGGGCAAGACCAGCGTCGCCAAGTACTGGGCGGACCACCGCCGGGTCCCCACGGCCCACATCAGCCTCGACGACGTACGCGAGTGGGTCCGCTCCGGCTTCGCCGACCCTCAGTCCGGGTGGAACGACAACTCCGAGGCGCAGTACCGCCTGGCCCGCCGCACCTGCGGCTTCGCCGCGCGGAACTTCCTGGCGAACGGCATCTCGTGCATCCTCGACGACGCGGTCTTCCCCGACCGCCCGGTCGTCGGCCTCGGCGGCTGGAAGCGCCACGTGGGGCCGGGCCTGCTGCCGGTCGTGCTCCTGCCGGGCCTGGAGATCGTCCTGGAACGCAACGCGGAGCGCTCGGGCAACCGACGGCTGTCCGACGAGGAGGTCGCCCGCATCCACGGCCGCATGGCCGGCTGGTACGGATCCGGCCTGCCGATCATCGACAACTCCCAGCTGGACGTCCCGGAGACGGCGCGCGTACTGGATGAGGTCCTGGCCCGCTCCATCGCAAGCCCACCCCAGTGGTGAGCGGCCCGTAGGGGCGCGGGGAACTGCGCGACCAGCCCCCACGTAGCCGCGGACGGCATACGACCCCGCGCGGCACCCCGTCTCCCGAAAGGCACCCTGCCCACCCGGACATCTCGGGCACCGCCCACTCAGACCCCCTCAACCGGCGCGAAACCGGCGGAGCTCATACGCTCGGGTCATGTCAGAGGTGTACGCGGCCCGCCGGACGCGTCTGAGGGAATACTGCAACGCGGGCGGCAGCGCGGCGGCGCTGGTCTCCCGCCCCGCCAACGTGCGCTATCTCGCGGGCGCCGCCCCGCAGGGCGCCGTTCTGCTGCTGGGCAGGACCGAGGAGGACGACCTCCTGGTCAGTGCCGGAGCGGCGGCCGACCGGCCCACGCAGGAGCGCCCCGACGAGGCCCTGCGCGTCCAGACCCTGCCCGGAGTCGGCGGCGGTGACCCGGCCGTCGCGGCCGCCGGCCTCGCCGCGGGCCAGGGCGCCGACTCCCTGGCCGTGGAGGAGCACCACCTCACCGTGGCCCGCCACCGCGCCCTCGGCTCGGTCGCCCCCGGGCTGCGCCTTGCCGATCTCGGTAGCGCCGTCGAGCAGCTCAGGGTCGTCAAGGACGAGGAGGAGATCTCCTGCCTGCGCATCGGCGCCGAGATCGCCGACCAGGCTCTCGGCGAACTGCTGGAGTCGATCCTCGTCGGCCGCACCGAGCGCCATCTCGCCCTGGAACTCGAACGACGGCTCGTGGACCACGGGGCGGACGGGCCGGCCTTCCCGACGTCCGTCGGCACCGGTCCGAACGCCGGCCGTCCCGGCCACCGGCCCACCGACCGCCGGGTCGAGGAGGGCGACTTCCTCTCCGTCTGCCTCGGCGCGACCTACCGCGGCTACCGCTGCGAGATCGGCCGCACGTTCGTCATCGGCACGGCTCCCGCGGACTGGCAGATCGAGCTGTACGACCTGGTCTTCGCGGCCCAGCGGGCCGGGCGTGAGAGCCTGGTACCCGGCGCCGCCTGCCGGGACGTCGACCGCGCGGCCCGTCAGGTGCTGGACTCCGCGGGGTACACGGAGGGCCTGACGATCCTGACCGGACACGGCGTAGGGCTCGAAATCGACGAGGACCCTCAATTGAGTCCTGCGGCCATGGGTAAACTGGACGCTTGCGTGCCAGTCACCGTCGAACCGGGGGTCCACCTCCCGGGCCGGGGCGGTGTCCGGATCGATGACACGCTCGTCGTCCGCCCCGAGGCGGACGGCGGACCCGAGCTACTCACCATCACGACCAAGGAGCTGCTCGCCCTGTAGCCAGGCAGGCGCGTGCCCCGGGGTCGTACGTCAGTCCAGGAGATTCCGCAACCGTGGCTTCCACGAACGACCTCAAGAACGGCATGGTGCTCAAGCTCGAAGGCGGCCAGCTCTGGTCCGTCGTCGAGTTCCAGCACGTCAAGCCCGGCAAGGGCCCGGCCTTCGTGCGCACCAAGCTCAAGAACGTGCTCTCCGGCAAGGTCGTCGACAAGACCTTCAACGCCGGCGTCAAGGTCGAAACGGCCACCGTCGACAAGCGCGACATGCAGTTCTCCTACATGGACGGCGAGTACTTCGTCTTCATGGACATGGAGACCTACGACCAGCTGCACGTCGACAAGAAGGCCGTCGGCGACGCCGCGAACTTCCTGATCGAGGGCTTCACCGCCACCGTCGCGCAGCACGAGGGCGAGGTGCTCTTCGTGGAGCTGCCGGCCGCCGTCGAGCTCGTCATCCAGGAGACCGAGCCGGGCGTCCAGGGCGACCGCTCCACCGGTGGCACCAAGCCCGCCATCCTGGAGACCGGCCACCAGATCAACGTGCCGCTCTTCATCACCACCGGTGAGAAGATCAAGGTCGACACCCGCACCAGCGACTACCTCGGCCGGGTGAACAGCTAACCGTGGCTGCCCGCAACACGGCCCGTAAGCGCGCCTTCCAGATCCTCTTCGAGGGGGACCAGCGCGGCGCCGATGTGCTGACCGTCCTCGCGGACTGGGTCCGGCTGTCCCGGGCGGACACCCGGCAGCCGCCGGTCAGCGAGTACACGATGGAGCTGGTCGAGGGCTACGCGGAGCACGCGAAGCGCATCGACGAGCTGATCGCGCAGTACGCCGTCGGCTGGACCCTCGACCGGATGCCCGTCGTCGACCGCAACATCCTGCGGCTCGGTGCCTACGAGCTGATCTGGGTCGACGCGACGCCGGACGCCGTCGTCCTCGACGAGATGGTGCAGCTGGCGAAGGAGTTCTCCACGGAGGAGTCGCCCTCGTTCGTGAACGGCCTGCTCGGCCGGTTCAAGGAACTCAAGCCCTCGCTCCGCCGCGACGAGGTCTGAGACGGACCACATGCCGGAGGGCCCGCAGCGTCACCGCTGCGGGCCCTCCGGCGTTCCCGTACGTCCTCGTGCGGCGGCGGGGATGTCACCGCCGCACAACGCCGCCGGGGTGGCCGGGAACCATACGGTTCCGGCCACCCCGGCGGCACGTTTCTGCTGGGCCCGCCCAACGGCCCCGCGGAGCGGTCAGGCCTCCTCGTGGGACGCCACAGCGCGGCGCGCGTCAGCGTCCAGGACGCCCCAGCTGATCAGCTGCTCCGTGAGGACGGACGGCGACTGGTCGTAGATGACGGCGAGTGTGCGCAGGTCGTCCTGGCGGATCGACAGCACCTTGCCGTTGTAGTCACCGCGCTGCGACTGGATCGTGGCCGCGTAGCGCTGAAGAGGGCCCGCCTTCTCGGCCGGCACCGTGGCCAGCCGCTCCAGGTCCAGGACCAGCTTCGGCGGCGGCTCGGCGGCGCCGCCCGGGGTCGTGCCCGGAAGCAGCTCCTGCACCGGAACGCCGTAGAAGTCCGCCAGCTCGGCAAGGCGCTGCACGGTCACGGCACGGTCGCCGCGCTCGTACGAACCGACCACGACCGCCTTCCAGCGGCCCTGGGACTTCTCCTCGACACCGTGGAGGGAAAGGCCCTGCTGGGTGCGGATCGCCCGGAGCTTGGCCCCGAGCTGTTTGGCGTATTCGCTGGACATATAGCTCCCCGGCACTGTGTCGACGCGTCTGGCGTGGGTGCCAGGCCGCGCGGCTGGTAACTCACTGTGAGGTTACGCAGCGTTACTCTGCTGCGTCAAGCCGAATGGTCCGCACCGACTCTTCCGTGGTATCGGCCTCCCATTGGGCCGGATGAGTGATCCGAGGGGGCCATACGGGCGATCGCGGGGACCTGCTACCGTGTATGGCGCAATCCCGACGTCCTTTAAGGTCCGTCCCGTGAGGCGGAGAAGGAGGTCCGTCTCGTATGGACACGCACGACACGCAGTCCGATGCCCGGCCCGTTCTCGAAGGGCCCGACATCGCGCGGGTACTGACCCGCATCGCCCACGAGATCGTCGAGCGCGCCAAGGGCGCCGACGACGTGGTGCTCCTCGGCATTCCGACCCGGGGCGTCTTCCTCGCCCGGCGGATCGCGGACAAGCTCGAGCAGATCACCGAGCGCAAGGTTCCGTGCGGCTCGCTCGACATCACCATGTACCGCGACGACCTGCGCATGCACCCGCCGCGTGCGCTCGCCCGCACCGAGATCCCCGGTGACGGCCTCGACGGCAAGCTCGTCGTCCTCGTCGACGACGTGCTCTTCTCCGGCCGCACCATCCGCGCCGCCCTCGACGCCCTGAACGACATCGGGCGCCCGCGCGCGGTGCAGCTCGCCGTCCTCGTCGACCGCGGACACCGCGAACTGCCCATCCGCGCCGACTACGTCGGCAAGAACCTCCCCACGTCGTTGCGGGAGACGGTGAAGGTCCAGCTCGCCGAGGAGGACGGTCGCGACACCGTGCTGCTCGGCGCCAAGCCGACCCCTCAGTAGCGCTCCAGGCGTACGCCGCCGTCGTACGCCCGCGACGTTGCGCCCTCGCGCGCCCGTCTGCCCCAAATCTCCCGAATGAACTGCCTTACGGAGCCTGACAGATGCAGCGTCATCTCATCTCGGCCGCCGACCTCACCCGCGACGACGCCGTCCTGATCCTCGACACCGCCGAGGAGATGGCCCGGGTCGCCGACCGGCCGATCAAGAAGCTGCCGACCCTGCGCGGCCGCACGATCGTCAACCTCTTCTTCGAGGACTCCACCCGGACCCGGATCTCCTTCGAGGCCGCCGAGAAGCGGCTGTCCGCGGACGTCATCAACTTCACCGCCAAGGGCTCCAGTGTCTCCAAGGGCGAGTCCCTGAAGGACACCGCCCAGACCCTGGAGGCCATGGGCGTCGACGCCGTGGTCATCCGGCACGGCGCCTCCGGAGCCCCGTACCGCCTCGCCAACTCCGGCTGGATCGACGCCGCCGTCGTCAACGCCGGCGACGGCACCCACCAGCACCCCACCCAGGCCCTGCTGGACGCCTTCACCATGCGCCGCCGCCTGATCGGCCCGGACGCCGGACTCGGCCAGGACCTCGAGGGCAAGCGCATCACGCTGGTCGGCGACGTCCTGCACAGCCGCGTCGCCCGCTCCAACGTCGACCTGCTGCACACCCTCGGCGCCGAGGTCACCCTCGTTGCCCCGCCCACCCTGCTGCCGGTCGGCATCGAGACCTGGCCCTGCGAGGTCTCCTACGACCTCGACAGCACGCTGCCCAAGTCCGACGCGGTGATGATGCTGCGCGTCCAGCGCGAGCGCATGAACGCCGCCTTCTTCCCCACCGAGCGCGAGTACTCCCGGCGCTACGGCCTCGACGGCGACCGCATGGCGCGGATGCCCGAGCACGCCATCGTGATGCACCCCGGCCCGATGGTCCGCGGCATGGAGATCACCGCCGAGGTCGCCGACTCCGACCGCTGCACCGTCGTCGAGCAGGTCGCAAACGGAGTCTCCATCCGGATGGCCGTCCTGTACCTGCTGCTCGGTGGGAACGAACCCGCCGTCACCCACCCCCGCACCGAGGAGAAGTAAGACAGATGAGCAAGATCCTGATCCGTGGTGCGAAGGTGCTCGGCGGCGAGCCGCAGGACGTGCTGATCGACGGAGACACCATCGCGGAGGTCGGCAACGGGCTGTCCGCCGAAGGCGCCGAGATCGTGGAGGCTGACGGCAAGGTGCTGCTGCCGGGCCTGGTCGATCTGCACACCCACCTGCGCGAGCCCGGCCGCGAGGACTCCGAGACCGTCCTCACCGGCACCCGGGCCGCCGCCTCCGGCGGCTTCACCACCGTCTTCGCCATGGCCAACACCTTCCCGGTCGCCGACACCGCCGGTGTCGTCGAGCAGGTCTGGCGGCTCGGCAAGGAGCACGGCTACTGCGACGTCCAGCCGATCGGTGCCGTCACCGTCGGCCTGGAGGGCAAGAAGCTCGCCGAGCTGGGCGCCATGCACGAGTCCGCCGCCGGCGTCACCGTCTTCTCCGACGACGGCAAGTGCGTCCACGACGCCGTGATCATGCGCCGCGCCCTGGAGTACGTGAAGGCCTTCGGCGGCGTCGTCGCCCAGCACGCGCAGGAGCCTCGGCTCACCGAGGGCGCCGAGATGAACGAGGGCATCGTCTCCGCCGAGCTGGGCCTCGGGGGCTGGCCCGCGGTCGCCGAAGAATCGATCATCGCCCGGGATGTCCTGCTCGCCGACCACGTCGGCTCCCGCGTCCACATCTGCCACCTGTCGACCGCCGGCTCCGTCGAGATCGTCCGCTGGGCCAAGTCCCGCGGCATCGCCGTCACCGCCGAGGTCACCCCGCACCACCTCCTCCTCACGGACGAGCTGGTGCGCACCTACAACCCCGTCTACAAGGTCAACCCGCCGCTGCGCACCGAGCGCGACGTGATGGCCCTGCGCGAGGCCCTCGCCGACGGCACGATCGACATCGTCGCCACCGACCACGCCCCGCACCCGCACGAGGACAAGGACTGCGAGTGGGCCGCGGCCGCCATGGGCATGGTCGGCCTGGAGACCGCGCTGTCGGTGGTGCAGGAGACCATGGTCGACACGGGTCTGCTGGACTGGGCCGGCGTCGCCGACCGGATGTCCGTCAAGCCCGCGCGGATCGGACAGGCCACGGGCCACGGACGGCCCGTCTCGGCAGGTGAGCCCGCCAACCTCACCCTGGTCGACACGGCATACCGTGGGCTGGTGGAACCCGCGGGCTTCGCCTCGCGCAGCCGCAACACCCCCTACGAGGGCCGTGAGCTGCCGGGCCGTGTGACGCACACGTGGCTGCGGGGCAAGGCCACGCTCGTCGACGGGAAGCTCACGTGACACCTGTACTCCTGCTGGCCGCCGAGAAGGAATCGGCGCAAGTGACCGACTGGGCCGCCCGCATCGGCTGGGTCGTGGGCCTCGGCCTGTTCGTCGCGCTCGTCTACTGGCTGATGCGCGAGGGCTGGAAGTGGCGCGGCACCCTCCAGGGCGACCTGCCCGAGCTGCCCACCACCCCGGACGACCCGGGCCCCGAGAAGCTGAGCCTGAGCGGCCGCTACCACGGCTCCACCACCGCCGGTCAGTGGCTCGACCGCATCGTCGCCCGGGGCCTGGGCGCCCGCAGCCGGGCCGAGCTCACCCTCACGGACGCCGGACTCGACGTCGTACGCCCCGGGGCGAGCGACTTCTTCGTCCCGGTCGCACAGCTGCGCGAGGCCCGGCTCGACAAGGGCATCGCCGGCAAGGTCCTCACCGAGGGCGGCCTGCTGATCGTCACCTGGGAGCACGGTGACCGGCTGATCGACTCCGGGTTCCGCTCCGACCACGCGGCCGAGCACAACGCGTGGGTCGAGGCCCTCAACTCCATGATCGAAACGAACACCAGGGAAGGCGTCGAACGATGACCACCTCCACAAGGGGAGCTGCCAGGACTCCCGCCGTACTCGTCCTGGAGGACGGCCGGATCTTCCGCGGCCGTGCCTACGGGGCCGTGGGGGAGACCTTCGGCGAAGCGGTGTTCTCCACCGGCATGACCGGCTACCAGGAGACCCTCACCGACCCCTCCTACCACCGCCAGGTCGTGGTGATGACCGCCCCGCACGTCGGGAACACGGGCGTGAACGACGAGGACATGGAGTCCCGGAAGATCTGGGTCTCCGGCTACGTCGTGCGCGACCCCGCGCGCGTGCCGTCCAACTGGCGCTCCCGGCGCACGCTGGACGAGGAGCTCGATGCCCAGGGCGTCGTCGGCATCAGCGGCATCGACACCCGCGCCCTCACCCGCCACCTGCGCGAGCGCGGCGCCATGCGCGTCGGGATCTTCAGCGGGGACGCCGTCCGGGAGGACTCGGCGCTCCTCGCGCGCGTGCAGGAAGCCCCCCAGATGAAGGGCGCGAACCTCTCCGCCGAGGTCGCCACCACCGAGCCGTACGTCGTCCCGGCCATCGGCGAGAAGAAGTTCACCGTCGCCGCCGTCGATCTCGGTATCAAGGGCATGACCCCGCACCGCATGGCCGAGCGCGGCATCGAGGTGCACGTGCTCCCGGCCACCGCGACCGTCGAGGACGTCTACGCGGTCAACCCGGACGGCGTGTTCTTCTCCAACGGCCCGGGCGACCCGGCCACCGCCGACCACCCCGTCTCCGTGATGCGGGGTGTCCTGGAGCGCGGCACCCCGCTGTTCGGCATCTGCTTCGGCAACCAGATCCTCGGCCGGGCGCTCGGCTTCGGCACCTTCAAGCTGAAGTACGGCCACCGCGGCATCAACCAGCCGGTGCAGGACCGTACGACCGGCAAGGTCGAGGTCACCGCGCACAACCACGGCTTCGCCGTCGACGCCCCGCTCGACCAGGTCTCCGAGACCCCGTTCGGCCGCGCCGAGGTGTCGCACGTCTGCCTGAACGACAACGTGGTGGAAGGACTCCAGCTCCTCGACCGCCCCGCGTTCAGCGTCCAGTACCACCCCGAAGCGGCAGCCGGCCCGCACGACGCCGCCTACCTGTTCGACCGCTTCGTTTCCCTGATGGAGGGCCAGCGTGCCTAAGCGCACCGATATCCAGTCCGTCCTGGTCATCGGCTCCGGCCCGATCGTCATCGGCCAGGCCGCCGAGTTCGACTACTCCGGCACCCAGGCGTGCCGCGTCCTCAAGGCCGAGGGCCTGCGGGTCGTCCTGGTGAACTCCAACCCGGCGACGATCATGACCGACCCGGAGATCGCCGACGCCACCTACGTCGAGCCGATCACCCCCGAGTTCGTCGAGAAGATCATCGCCAAGGAGCGCCCCGACGCGCTGCTGCCCACCCTGGGCGGTCAGACGGCCCTCAACACGGCCATCTCGCTGCACGAGGCGGGCACCCTCGACAAGTACGGCGTCGAGCTGATCGGCGCCAACGTCGAGGCCATCAACAAGGGCGAGGACCGCGACCTCTTCAAGGAGGTCGTCGAGGCCGTACGCCGGAAGATCGGCCATGGCGAGTCCGCCCGCTCGGTCATCTGCCACTCCATGGACGACGTCCTCGCCGGCGTCGACACGCTCGGCGGCTACCCCGTCGTCGTCCGCCCCTCCTTCACCATGGGCGGCGCCGGCTCCGGCTTCGCCCACGACGAGGAGGAGCTGCGCCGCATCGCCGGCCAGGGCCTCACGCTCTCCCCGACCACCGAGGTGCTCCTGGAGGAGTCCATCCTCGGCTGGAAGGAGTACGAGCTGGAGCTGATGCGCGACAAGCACGACAACGTCGTGGTCGTCTGCTCCATCGAGAACTTCGACCCCATGGGCGTGCACACCGGCGACTCGATCACCGTGGCGCCCGCCATGACGCTCACCGACCGCGAGTACCAGACCCTGCGCGACATCGGCATCGCCGTCATCCGCGAGGTCGGCGTCGACACCGGCGGCTGCAACATCCAGTTCGCGGTGAACCCCGAGGACGGCCGGGTCATCGTCATCGAGATGAACCCGCGCGTGTCCCGCTCCTCGGCGCTGGCCTCCAAGGCGACCGGCTTCCCGATCGCCAAGATCGCCGCCAAGCTCGCCGTCGGCTACACGCTCGACGAGATCCCGAACGACATCACGCAGGAGACCCCGGCCTCCTTCGAGCCGACGCTCGACTACGTCGTCGTGAAGGCCCCGCGCTTCGCCTTCGAGAAGTTCCCGAGCGCCGACTCCACCCTCACCACCACGATGAAGTCGGTCGGCGAGGCCATGGCCATCGGCCGCAACTTCACCGAGGCCTTCCAGAAGGCGCTGCGCTCGCTGGAGAAGAAGGGCAGCCAGTTCACCTTCGTCGGCGAGCCCGGCGACAAGGAGCAGCTGCTGCGCGACTCGGTTCGCCCGACCGACGGCCGCATCAACACCGTCATGCAGGCCATCCGCGCCGGCGCCACGCCCGAGGAGATCTTCGCGTACACGAAGATCGACCCCTGGTTCGTCGACCAGCTCTTCCTGATCAAGGAGATCGCCGACGAGCTGGCCGAGGCGCCCGAGCTGACCACCGACCTGCTCGCCGAGGCCAAGCGGCACGGCTTCTCCGACGCGCAGATCGGCGAGATCCGCGGCCTGCGCGAGGACGTCGTCCGCGAGGTCCGGCACGCGCTCGGGATCCGCCCGGTCTACAAGACGGTCGACACCTGCGCCGCCGAGTTCGCCGCGAAGACGCCGTACTTCTACTCCTCCTACGACGAGGAAACGGAGGTCGCCTCCCGCGAGAAGCCGGCCGTCATCATCCTGGGCTCCGGCCCGAACCGCATCGGCCAGGGCATCGAGTTCGACTACTCCTGCGTCCACGCCTCCTTCGCCCTGAGCGACGCGGGCTACGAGACCGTGATGGTCAACTGCAACCCGGAGACCGTCTCCACGGACTACGACACCTCCGACCGCCTGTACTTCGAGCCGCTGACGCTGGAAGACGTGCTGGAGATCGTGCACGCCGAGCAGCAGGCCGGACCGGTCGCGGGCGTCGTCGTGCAGCTCGGCGGCCAGACCCCGCTGGGCCTGTCGCAGGCACTGAAGGACAACGGCGTGCCGATCGTCGGCACCTCCCCGGAGGCCATCCACGCCGCCGAGGACCGGGGCGCCTTCGGCCGGGTCCTGGCCGAGGCCGGCCTCCCGGCCCCCAAGCACGGCACCGCCACCACCTTCACCGAGGCCAAGTCCATCGCCGACGAGATCGGCTACCCGGTCCTGGTCCGCCCGTCCTACGTCCTCGGCGGGCGCGGCATGGAGATCGTCTACGACGAGACGCGCCTGGAGGCGTACATCGCCGAGTCGACCGAGATCAGCCCCTCGCGGCCGGTCCTGGTCGACCGGTTCCTCGACGACGCGATCGAGATCGACGTCGACGCCCTCTACGACGGCGAGGAGCTCTACCTCGGCGGCGTCATGGAGCACATCGAGGAGGCCGGCATCCACTCCGGCGACTCGGCGTGCGCCCTGCCCCCGATCACGCTCGGCGGCTTCGACATCAAGCGCCTGCGCGCCTCCACGGAGGGCATCGCCAAGGGTGTCGGGGTCCGCGGCCTGATCAACATCCAGTTCGCGCTCGCCGGCGACATCCTCTACGTCCTGGAGGCCAACCCGCGCGCGTCCCGGACCGTCCCCTTCACCTCGAAGGCGACGGCGGTGCCGCTGGCCAAGGCCGCCGCCCGCATCTCGCTCGGCGCGACCATCGCCGAGCTGCGTGCCGAGGGCCTGCTCCCGGCGAACGGCGACGGCGGTGAGCTCCCGCTCGACGCGCCGATCTCCGTCAAGGAGGCCGTCATGCCGTGGTCGCGCTTCCGCGACATCCACGGCCGCGGCGTCGACACGGTCCTCGGCCCGGAGATGCGCTCCACCGGCGAGGTCATGGGCATCGACTCCGTCTTCGGCACGGCGTACGCCAAGTCGCAGGCCGGCGCCTACGGACCGCTGCCCACCAAGGGACGCGCGTTCATCTCGGTCGCCAACCGCGACAAGCGCTCGATGATCTTCCCGGCCCGCGAGCTGGTCGCGCACGGCTTCGAGCTGCTCGCCACGTCCGGCACGGCCGAGGTCCTCAAGCGCAACGGCATCAACGCCACGGTCGTGCGCAAGCAGTCCGAGGGCACCGGCCCGAACGGCGAGAAGACCATCGTCCAGCTCATCCACGACGGCGAGGTCGACCTCATCGTCAACACCCCGTACGGCACCGGTGGCCGCCTCGACGGCTACGACATCCGTACGGCGGCCGTGGCGCGCTCCGTGCCCTGCCTGACGACGGTCCAGGCCCTCGCGGCGGCGGTGCAGGGCATCGACGCCCTCAACCGCGGCGACGTGGGCGTCCGCTCGCTCCAGGAACACGCGGAACACCTGACCGCGGCCCGCGACTAGCAGCCCCGAGGGGGACACCGGAAACGGTGTCCCCCTCTTCGTGAGGACGCCATGTCTTCGTGAGGACACCATGTACAAGATCTTCTTCCGTCTCTTCTTCAAGCGGCTGGACCCGGAGCAGGCCCACCACCTCGCCTTCCGCTGGATCCGCCTGGCCGCCCGCGTGCCTGTGCTGCGCACCTTCCTCGCGGCCGCCCTCGCGCCCCGCCACAAGGAGCTGCGCACCGAGGCCCTCGGGCTGCGCATGCACGGCCCCTTCGGGCTCGCCGCCGGCTTCGACAAGAACGCCGTGGGCATCGACGGCATGGCCATGCTCGGCTTCGACCACGTCGAGATCGGCACCGTGACCGGCGAACCGCAGCCCGGCAACCCCAAACAGCGGTTGTTCCGCCTGGTCGAGGACCGGGCGCTGATCAACCGCATGGGCTTCAACAACGACGGCTCGCTCCGGGTCGCCGCCCGCCTGGCCTCCCGCACGCCCGTCTTCAAGCCGGTCGTGGGCGTCAACATCGGCAAGACCAAGGTCGTCCCCGAGGAGGAGGCTGTCGCGGACTACGTGAAGTCCGCCGAACGGCTCGCGCCGTACGCCGACTACCTGGTCGTCAACGTCTCCTCGCCGAACACCCCGGGTCTGCGCAACCTCCAGGCGACGGAGGCGCTCCGCCCCCTGCTGAGCGCCGTCCGCGAGGCCGCCGACCGCTCGGTGCCCGCCCGCCGCGTCCCGCTCCTGGTCAAGATCGCGCCGGACCTCGCCGACGAGGACGTCGACGCCGTCGCCGACCTCGCCGTGGAGCTCGGCCTGGACGGCATCATCGCCACCAACACCACCATCGCGCGCGAGGGACTCGGCCTGAAGTCCGACCCCACCCTGGTCAAGGAGACCGGCGGCCTGTCCGGGGCACCCCTGAAGGAACGCTCCCTGGAGGTCCTGCGGCGCCTCTACGCGCGCGTGGGCGACCGGATCACCCTGGTGGGCGTCGGCGGCATAGAGAACGCCGAGGACGCCTGGCAGCGCATCCTGGCCGGCGCCACGCTGGTCCAGGGCTACAGCGCCTTCATCTACGAGGGGCCCTTCTGGGGCCGCTCCATCCACAAGGGGCTCGCCGCGCGCCTGGCCACGAGCCCCTACGCCACGCTCGCCGACGCGGTGGGCGCCGACGTGAGGAAGACGGCATGAGTGGTCTCGAACCCTTCGGTGTGCGCCTGCGCCGCGCCATGGACGAGCGCGGCCCGCTGTGTGTCGGTATCGACCCGCACGCCTCCCTGCTCGCCGAGTGGGGCCTGAACGACGACGTGGCGGGCCTGGAGCGGTTCAGCCGCACGGTGGTCGAGGCGGTGGCCGACCGGGTCGCCGTGCTCAAGCCGCAGAGCGCGTTCTTCGAGCGGTTCGGCTCGCGCGGCGTGGCCGTGCTGGAGCAGTCGGTCGCCGAGGCCCGGGCGGCGGGCGCGCTGGTCGTGATGGACGCCAAACGCGGCGACATCGGCTCGACCATGGCCGCGTACGCCGAGTCCTTCCTGCACAAGGACGCGCCGCTGTTCTCCGACGCCCTGACGGTCTCGCCGTACCTCGGCTACGGATCGCTCAGTCCGGCCGTGGCGCTGGCCCGGGAGAGCGGCGCGGGACTGTTCGTGCTGGCGCTCACCTCCAACCCGGAGGGCGGCGAGGTCCAGCACGCCGTGCGGCCCGACGGCCGGAACGTCGGAGCGACGATGCTCGCGCACCTGGCCGCCGAGAACACGGGGGAGGAGTCCCTGGGGTCCTTCGGTGCGGTCGTCGGCGCCACCCTCGGTGATCTGTCGACGTACGACCTGGACATCAACGGTCCGCTCCTCGCACCCGGCATCGGTGCCCAGGGCGCCACGCCGGCCGATCTTCCCGGGGTCTTCGGGGCGGCCGTGCGCAACGTCGTGCCGAACGTCAGCAGGGGAGTGCTACGCCACGGTCCCGACACGGTCGCTCTGCGTGACGCCGCCGGGCGCTTCGCGGAGGAGATCCGTCACGCCGTGACCTCCTCGTGAGGCGGTCCAGACCTTCCCGTGAGACCTCCGATGAGTGGTCCGGGGCGCGCTTGAGTCTGAATACATCCTCAAATCCAGGGCAGTATGTCCTAAATGTCCGTTCAGATGAAGGCTGACCAGGACTTTTCCGCTGTTCTCGCTGACTCTGGCGGACTTGCCCGCTAGTCTCCGACGAGAGAACGGGCAAGCGTGTGTTGCTCGTGGCTCCCCAGGTGTGGGGCGACTAGGTTCCTCACCGGTCCGTATCCGACAGTTCGACATCCGAGGTGACGTAGGCGTGGCTCTTCCGCCCCTTACCCCTGAACAGCGCGCAGCCGCGCTCGAAAAGGCCGCCGCGGCTCGCCGGGAGCGGGCCGAGGTCAAGAATCGACTCAAGCACTCCGGCGCCTCCCTCCACGAGGTCATCAAGCAGGGTCAGGAGAACGACGTCATCGGCAAGATGAAGGTCTCCGCCCTCCTCGAGTCGCTGCCGGGCGTGGGCAAGGTCCGCGCCAAGCAGATCATGGAGCGACTCGGCATCTCCGAGAGCCGCCGCGTGCGGGGCCTCGGCTCCAACCAGATCGCCTCCCTGGAGCGCGAGTTCGGCAGCACCGGCTCCTGAGCCGGGCGCTCCGGGGAAGCGAGTCCCGGGCACTCCGCGATTGCTGGATAATCGCTGCATGGCTGCAACACCCCGGGGGACGTCCCCCGTACCCCCGGACGTACGTCCGCGGCTGACCGTGCTCTCCGGCCCCTCCGGGGTCGGCAAGAGCACGGTCGTCGCCCATATGCGCAAGGAACACCCCGCGGTCTGGCTCTCCGTGTCGGCGACGACACGCAAGCCCCGGCCCGGCGAGCAGCACGGAGTCCATTATTTCTTCGTCTCCGACGACGAGATGGACAAGCTGATCGCCAACGGGGAACTGCTGGAGTGGGCCGAGTTCGCCGGCAACCGCTACGGCACGCCGCGAGCGGCCGTGCAGGAGCGTCTGGAGAACGGCGAGCCCGTGCTCCTCGAGATCGACCTCCAGGGCGCTCGCCTGGTCCGTGAGTCGATGCCCGAGGCCCAGCTGGTGTTCCTGGCTCCTCCGTCCTGGGAGGAGCTCGTGCGCCGGCTCACCGGGCGGGGTACCGAACCGCCCGAGGTGATCGAGCGCCGGCTGGAAGCGGCGAAGATCGAACTCGCGGCCGAGCCGGAGTTCGACACCACCCTGGTCAACACCTCCGTCGAGGACGTCGCTCGCGAGCTGCTAGCCTTGATGGACGTCGTGTGACCATCGCCGATCGTCATGGTCGGCCGATCAGCCCGACAGAATCTTTCCCATCCATCGGAAGGTAGAGCGTGTCCTCTTCCATCTCCGCGCCCGAGGGCATCATCAACCCGCCGATCGACGAGCTCCTCGAGGCCACCGACTCGAAGTACAGCCTCGTGATCTACGCGGCCAAGCGTGCCCGCCAGATCAACGCGTACTACTCGCAGCTCGGCGAGGGTCTCCTCGAGTACGTCGGTCCGCTCGTCGACACGCATGTCCACGAGAAGCCGCTCTCGATCGCCCTCCGCGAGATCAACGCGGGGCTCCTGACGTCCGAGGCCGTCGAGGGCCCGGCGCAGTAAGTCGGATTTACAGCTTCACGCTGACTTATCCACAGGCCCGGCAGGCCGACTGCCGGGCCTGTGGTGTGTCATGGAGTCGTACGGTGTGCCGGTTGCCGAGGTCCGGGGAGAGACGTGGACAAGCCGAAGGTCGTTCTGGGGGTCAGCGGGGGCATCGCCGCGTACAAGGCCTGTGAGCTGCTGCGGCGGCTGACGGAGTCGGGCCACGACGTGCGCGTGGTGCCCACCGCCTCCGCGCTGCACTTCGTCGGCGCCGCGACCTGGTCCGCGCTCTCCGGCCACCCGGTCTCCACCGAGGTGTGGGACGACGTGCACGAGGTCCCGCACGTCCGCATCGGTCAGCACGCGGACCTGGTCGTCGTCGCCCCGGCCACCGCCGACATGCTCGCCAAGGCGGCCCACGGCCTCGCCGACGACCTCCTGACCAACACCCTGCTGACCGCCCGCTGCCCGGTCGTCTTCGCCCCCGCCATGCACACGGAGATGTGGGAGCACCCGGCCACCCAGGAGAACGTGGCGACGCTGCGCCGCCGCGGCGCCCTCGTCATCGAGCCGGCCGTGGGCCGCCTCACCGGCGCCGACACCGGCAAGGGCCGGCTGCCCGACCCGGGCGAGATCTTCGAGGTCTGCCGCCGCGTGCTGGCCCGGGGCGTCGCCGGGCCCGACCTCGCGGGCCGGCATGTCGTCGTCAGCGCCGGTGGCACCCGTGAGCCCCTGGACCCCGTCCGGTTCCTCGGCAACCGCTCCTCCGGGAAGCAGGGCTACGCCCTCGCCCGCACCGCCGCCGCCCGCGGCGCCCGGGTCACGCTGATCGCGGCCAACAGCACCCTGCCGGCCCCGGCGGGCGTCGACGTCGTGCCGGTCGGCACCGCCGTGGAGCTGCGCGAGGCGGTGCTGCGGGCCGCCCCCGACGCCGACGCCGTGGTGATGGCGGCCGCCGTGGCGGACTTCCGCCCGGCGGCGTACGCGGCGGGGAAGATCAAGAAGAAGGACGGCCAGGAACCGGAGCCGATCACCCTGGTGCGGAATCCGGACATCCTCGCGGAGATCTCCGGGGACCGGGCGCGCGCCGGACAGGTGATCGTCGGCTTCGCCGCGGAGACGGACGACGTCCTCGCCAACGGCCGCGCCAAGCTCAAGCGCAAGGGCTGCGATCTGCTGGTCGTGAACGAGGTGGGGGAGCGCAAGACCTTCGGTTCCGAGGAGAACGAGGCGGTCGTACTCGCCGCCGACGGCAGCGAGACCGCCGTGGCGCACGGACCCAAGGAAGCCCTGGCCGACACCGTCTGGGACCTGGTGGCCGAGCGCCTGCGCTGATGGCTCACACGCCGTGCACCCCCTAGAAAGCCGGTCGATCCTGGCGTGGCGCCTCTGGCCAACGTCGCTCGGCATTGGGCAGAATGCCCGTGCCGCAGGTCACAGCACTCCCGAGTGGCGAGACAGGGGGCCCGTGGCCGAAGCGTGACCCGTAAACTGTTCCACGGACGGCGCCGGGTGCAGCCCCCGCCGTCCGCCAATGATCAGCCAGCAGCCGCTGCAACCCCAGGGAGCGTTGTGTCCCGTCGCCTTTTCACCTCGGAGTCCGTGACCGAGGGTCACCCCGACAAGATCGCTGACCAGATCAGCGACACCATTCTCGACGCGCTCCTGCGCGAGGACCCGTCCTCCCGGGTCGCCGTCGAGACCCTGATCACGACCGGCCTGGTGCACGTGGCCGGGGAGGTCACGACCAAGACGTACGCGGACATCGCGACGCTGGTCAGGAACAAGATCCTCGAGATCGGCTACGACTCCAGCAAGAAGGGCTTCGACGGCGCCTCCTGCGGCGTGTCGGTGTCGATCGGCGCGCAGTCCCCGGACATCGCCCAGGGTGTGGACACGGCGTACGAGTCCCGTGTCGAGGGCGACGAGGACGAGCTCGACAAGCAGGGCGCGGGCGACCAGGGCCTGATGTTCGGCTACGCGACGGACGAGACGCCGACGCTGATGCCGCTGCCGATCTTCCTGGCCCACCGCCTGTCGAAGCGCCTGTCCGACGTGCGCAAGAACGGCACGATCCCCTACCTGCGTCCGGACGGCAAGACGCAGGTCACCATCGAGTACGACGGCGACAAGGCGGTCCGCCTGGACACCGTCGTCGTCTCCTCGCAGCACGCCTCGGACATCGACCTGGACTCGCTGCTGGCTCCGGACATCAAGGAGTTCGTCGTCGAGCCGGAGCTGAAGGCGCTCCTGGACGAGGGCATCAAGATCGACACGGAGAACTACCGTCTCCTGGTCAACCCCACCGGCCGTTTCGAGATCGGCGGCCCGATGGGTGACGCCGGCCTGACCGGTCGCAAGATCATCATCGACACCTATGGCGGCATGGCCCGCCACGGCGGCGGTGCCTTCTCCGGCAAGGACCCGTCCAAGGTCGACCGCTCCGCGGCCTACGCGATGCGCTGGGTCGCGAAGAACGTGGTCGCCGCCGGTCTCGCCACCCGCTGCGAGGTCCAGGTCGCGTACGCGATCGGCAAGGCCGAGCCGGTGGGTCTGTTCGTGGAGACCTTCGGCACCGCCAAGGTCGAGACGGAGAAGATCGAGAAGGCGATCGACGAGGTCTTCGACCTCCGCCCGGCCGCCATCATCCGCGACCTCGACCTGCTCCGCCCGATCTACTCCCAGACCGCCGCGTACGGCCACTTCGGCCGCGAGCTCCCCGAGTTCACGTGGGAGCGGACGGACCGCGTGGACGCGCTGCGCACGGCCGCGGGGCTGTAAGTCCCGGCCTTCAGGGCGATGCATGAGGCCCGGCACCCTTCGGGGGGCCGGGCCTCCGCCGTGCTCCCCGGGAAAACGGCTCGCGAAACGCTGCGGGCCCTCCCTACGGTGGAGAGCGCCGGGGCGCCCGGTGCGAAGGTGACGGATACTTCTGGGCTCGTAGCAGCCCCCGCGGGTTCGAATCCCGCCGTCGGCCGGGCGGCAGCCCGGTGGCGTGGCCGAGTGGTCCATGGCGAGTGCGCGCCGTCACCGCGAGGGAACTCGGGCGCCTCCGCCTGTCAGTGGTCTTTGGTAAGAATGCAAGCGTGAGCAGCGAGAACGAACAGGCGGGCGGCGGGGCCGAGGGCGCCCCGCCCGAGCAGCTCGCGCTCATCCGGGACAGTGTGCGCAAGGCCAGGACGCCCCGGGCCAAGCCGCGGACCTGGCGGGGGGCCGCGCTCGCCAAGGAACTGCCCGTCGCCCGCGTCCTCGTCGACAAGGGCGTGCTCCATCTCGACCGGTACTTCGACTACGCCGTGCCCGAGGAGCTGGACGCGGACGCCCGGCCGGGCGTGCGGGTGCGGGTCCGGTTCGGCGCCGGGCGGCATCGCGTGCGGGAGGGGCGGCGCGAGGGCGGTGGGCTGATCGACGGGTTCCTCGTCGAGCGGCTGGCCGAGTCCGACTACTCCGGCCCGCTGGCCGCCCTCGCCCAGGTCGTCTCGCCCGAGCAGGTGCTCAGCGCGGAACTGCTGGGGCTGGCCAGGGCGGTCGCCGACCGGTACGCGGGCAGCCTCGCCGACGTCCTGCAGCTCGCCGTACCGCCGCGCAACGCACGGGCCGAGCAGCGGCCCTCACCCGACCCGCTGCCACCGCCCCCGGCGCCCGAGGCGGGCTCCTGGCAGCGGTACGAGAGGGGAGCGGCGTTCCTGGAGTCCCTGGCCTCCGGTGGGGCGCCCCGGGCCGTGTGGAACGCGCTGCCCGGTCCGCAGTGGAGCGAGGAGCTGGCCCGGGCCGTCGCCGCGACGCTGGCCTCCGGGCGCGGGGCGCTCGCCGTCCTGCCCGACGGACGGGCGGTCGCGCGGGTCGACGCCGCACTGACCTCGCTGCTGGGAAAGGGGCGGCACGCGGTGCTCACCGCCGACGCCGGCCCGGAGAAGCGGTACGCGCAGTGGCTCGCGGTGCGGCGCGGCTCCGTACGGGCGGTGATCGGGACGAGGGCCGCGATGTTCGCACCCGTCCAGGACCTCGGCCTGGTCGCCCTCTGGGACGACGGCGACGACAGCCACAGCGAGCAGCACGCCCCGCAGCCCCACGCCCGCGAGGTGCTCCTGCTGCGGGCCGCGCTGGACAAGTGCGGCTTCCTGCTGGGGAGCTGGGGCTGCACGGTGGAGGCCGCGCAGCTCGTCGAGAGCGGCTGGGCCCGGCCGCTCGTCGCGGGGCGGGACCAGGTTCGGGCGGCCGCTCCGCTGGTACGCACCGTCGGGGACCAGGATCTCGCCCGGGACGAGGCCGCCCGGGCCGCCCGGCTGCCGACCCTCGCCTGGCAGGCCGTCAGGGACGGTTTGCGCAGCGGCCCGGTGCTGGTGCAGGTGCCCCGCAGGGGATACGTGCCGCGCATGGCCTGTGCCAGCTGCCGGGCGCCCGCGCGCTGCCGGCACTGCTCCGGGCCGCTGGAGGCGCCCGACGGCGGTGCCTTGAACTGCGGATGGTGCGGGCGGGAGGAGAGCGGCTGGCACTGCCCCGACTGCGGATCCTTCCGCCTGCGCGCCTCGGTCGTCGGGGCGCGGCGGACCGCCGAGGAACTGGGCCGGGCGTTCCCCGCCGTGCCGGTACGCACCTCGGGGCGGGAGCACGTGCTCGACACGGTGCCGGGGGCTCCCGCACTGGTCGTGAGCACGCCGGGGGCCGAGCCCGTCGCCGAGGGCGGGTACGCGGCGGCGCTGCTGCTGGACGGGTGGGCCATGCTCGGGCGGCCCGATCTGCGGGCCGGGGAGGACGCGTTGCGGCGGTGGATCGCGGCCGCGTCCCTCGTCCGGCCGCAGTCGGCCGGCGGCACGGTGGTGATCGTGGCCGAGCCGACGCTGCGACCCGTGCAGGCGCTCGTCCGCTGGGATCCCGTCGGACACGCGGTGCGCGAACTCGCCGAGCGGTCCGAGCTGGGGTTCCCGCCGGTGTCGCGGATGGCGGCCGTGTCGGGTCCCGCGGAGGCGGTGGCCGACTTCCTCCGTGCGGCCGAACTGCCGCCCGAGGCCGAGGTGCTGGGGCCGGTGCCGTTGCCCGTCCCCGCCGCCGGGCGGCCTCGGCGGGCGGGGGCTCCGCCGCCCGGGGAGCAGTGGGAGCGGGCGCTGCTGCGGGTGCCGCCGGGCCGGGGTGCCGCGCTGGCGGCAGCGCTCAAGGCCGCGCAAGCCGCGCGGATGGCCCGGGGGAGCGGAAGCGGCGCCGGTGTGTGGGTGAGGGTCGACCCGGCCGACATCGGGTGATCGGCGAGGGCGATGGCAGTGGCTTGGGCGACGGGAGCGTCGGCCGGCCTCGCCCGCACACGCGGCAGCCCTCCCGGAGGCGTCCCGGGAGGGCAGCGAGAGGGCGCGTCAGCCGTTGCGCGGGCCAGGGAAGGCTGTCGGCTGCCGCGCCTCGTCGCGGAGTGCGGGGCTGCCTGCCGTCGGCTGCGTGGGCATGGAGCGGGCCGCGGGGACCGTCGGGACCGTCGGCAGGCCGGTGGTCACATTGACCGCGCGGCCGCCCGTCGGCGTCGGCTCCGGTGTGCGCTCCGGCTCCGGCACGGCCGACTGGGCCGTGGCGCGGCGGGCGCCGTAACGGCGGTGGACGGCCTGCTTGGTGACTCCGAGGGCGGAGCCCACCGCGTCCCACGAGAAGCCGAGTGAGCGGTCGAAGTCCACGGCCGCCGTCACCAGGGTCTCGACACTGTCCCGCAGCTCCTGGGCGAGACGTACCGTCGGGGCGGGGGCGCGTCCGTAGACGACGAAGCCCGTGGAGGGACCGGAGCGGCGCGGGCGGTAGACGTTCCCCAGCTGGGCGGTGAGGGTGCGCAGTGCGTCCACCTGCCGGCGGACCCGCTCGATGTCCCGCACCAGCAAGTGCAGGCTGGCCCGAGCCTGGGCGTCGTGGGTTGCGTGGTCGGCCATGAACAAGCCTCTCGAACCGGCGTTGAAAGGAATGGGCCGCGATCGCGGCCCGTTGTGGTCAACTCTGTCTTGACCAACGCGGATTCGCTCCGCGGGTCACGGGGTGGGGGCGTGGGATTACCTGCGTGCGCCTGTCTGCGTGGGGTGTGCGCCTCGGCCTTCAGCCGTCGGCCCATGGCTCCCGCCCGAGCACCGCCCGTGACTGTCAGCCGGCAGGCCCGGGTCTCCCGTGGGGGCCGGGCGCCGTCGGCGGCTTTCCGTTCCCGGCTCATAGACTTGGGCGTTGCCCGTCATCGACCCCCGCCCGAGAGGCCGCCACCACCCCATGAAGCTCGTCTTCGCCGGTACACCCGAGGTCGCCGTTCCCGCTCTGGACGCTCTGCTCGCCTCCGGGCGGCACGAGGTGGCCGCCGTTGTCACGCGGCCCGACGCGCCGGCCGGGCGCGGACGCAGGCTCGTCGCGTCGCCCGTGGCCCAGCGGGCGGAGGAGGCCGGGATCGAGGTGCTGAAGCCCGCGAAGCCGAAGGACCCCGAGTTCCTGGAGCGGCTGCGGGAGATCGGGCCGGACTGCTGCCCCGTCGTCGCCTACGGGGCGCTGCTGCCCCGGGTCGCCCTCGACATCCCCGCGCAGGGCTGGGTCAATCTGCACTTCTCCCTGCTGCCGGCCTGGCGCGGTGCCGCGCCCGTGCAGCACGCCATCATGGCCGGGGACGAGATCACCGGTGCGTCGACGTTCCTGATCGAGGAGGGGCTCGACTCGGGGCCGGTGTACGGGACGGTCACCGAGGAGATCCGGGCCACCGACACCAGCGGGGACCTGCTGACGCGGCTGGCGTTCGCCGGTGCCGGGCTGCTCGTGGCGACCATGGACGGGATCGAGGACGGCACGCTGAAGGCCGTGCCGCAGCCGGCCGACGGGATCAGTCTCGCCCCGAAGGTCAACGTCGAGGACGCGCACCTCGACTTCGGCGCGCCCGCGCTGCGCGTCGACCGGATGGTGCGGGGCTGCACCCCGGCCCCCGGCGCCTGGACCACCTTCCGGGGCGAGCGCCTGAAGCTCATCCAGGTCGCCCCCGTGCCCGACCGGACGGACCTCGCCCCCGGGCAGATCGCCGCCGGGAAGAACACCGTCCACGTCGGCACCGGCTCGTACGGGGTCGAGCTGCTGTGGGTGCAGGCCCAGGGCAAGAAGCCGATGCGGGCGGCGGACTGGGCGCGCGGAGTCCGGATCGCCGAGGGCGAGCGGCTCGGCGGCTGACGCCGGGTGGGGATGGCGACTCGGTCCGATACTCGGCTCCCGGCGGCGTAGGCTTGACGGCGCACTTCATCTCACCCCCGGAGCACCTTTTTCGTGAGCGAACAGCCCCGTCGAGCCCGCACGTCAGGCAAGCCCTACCGCCGGCCCAAGAAGGACCCCGTCCGCATCCTCGCCTTCGAGGCGCTGAGGGCCGTGGACGAGCGGGACGCCTACGCCAACCTCGTTCTGCCGCCCCTGTTGCGCAAGGCGCGCGAGAAGGACGACTTCGACGCCCGGGACGCGGCACTGGCCACCGAGCTGGTGTACGGGACGCTGCGGCGGCAGGGGACGTACGACGCGATTCTGGCGTCGTGTGTGGACCGGCCGCTCGGCGAGGTCGACCCGCCGGTGCTGGACGTGCTGAGCCTCGGCGCGCATCAGCTGCTCGGCACGCGGATCCCGACGCACGCGGCCGTGTCCGCCACCGTCGAGCTCGCGCGGGTCGTGCTCGGCGACGGGCGGGCCAAGTTCGTCAACGCGGTACTGCGCAAGGTCGCGCAGGACGATCTCGACGGCTGGCTGGAGCGGGTCGCACCGCCCTACGACGAAGATCCCGAGGACCATCTCGCCGTCGTGCACTCGCACCCGCGCTGGGTCGTGTCCGCGCTGTGGGACTCCCTCGGCGGCGGGCGGGGCGGCGTGGAGGAGTTGCTCCGCGCCGACAACGAACGGCCCGAGGTGACCTTGGTGGCACGTCCCGGGCGGGCCACCCCGGAGGAGCTGCTCGACGAGGACGCCGCCGTACAGGGGCGCTGGTCGCCCTATGCCGTGCGGCTGACCGAGGGCGGGGAGCCGGGCGCCATCGCGGCCGTGCGGGACGGGCGCGCGGGCGTGCAGGACGAGGGCAGCCAGCTCGTCGCGATCGCCCTGGCCAACGCGCCCCTGGACGGACCCGACCGGCGCTGGCTGGACGGGTGCGCGGGCCCGGGCGGGAAGGCCGCGCTGCTCGGTGCGCTCGCCGCGGAGCGAGGGGCCCTGCTCGTCGCCTCCGAGAAGCAGACCCATCGCGCGGGCCTCGTCGCGAAGGCGCTGGACGGCAACCCGGGGCCGTACCAGGTGATCGCCGCGGACGGGACGCGTCCGGCGTGGCGGCCCGGCAGCTTCGACCGGGTGCTGGTCGACGTGCCGTGCACCGGCCTCGGAGCGCTGCGCCGCCGCCCCGAGGCCCGCTGGCGGCGCCGCCCGCAGGACCTCGAGGGCTTCGCGCCGCTGCAGCGGGGCCTGCTGCGCACCGCCCTGGAGTCCGTGCGAGTCGGCGGGATCGTGGGCTACGCGACCTGCTCGCCGCACCTCGCCGAGACCCGGGCCGTCGTCGCCGACGTGCTCAAGCAGCACCCGGACACGGAGCTTGTGGACGCCCGGCCGCTGCTGCCCGGCGTACCGGACCTGGGCGACGGGCCCGACGTGCAGCTGTGGCCGCATCTGCACGGGACCGACGCGATGTACCTGGCGCTCATTCGCCGGACCGGCTGACCCCCGCCCCGACGCTCTCCCGAGCCGTACCGCCGTCCTCCCGCGCCAGCCGGTGCGGCCACCACACCTTGGGCCCCACGTCGAGGAACAGAGCGGTCACGAGGACCGAGCGCACGATGAACGTGTCGATGAGGACGCCGAGGGCCACCGTGAAGCCGATCTCGGCGAAGCCGACCATCGGCAGGGTGCCGAGGGCGGCGAACGTGCCGGCCAGTACCAGACCGGCGGAGGTGATGACCGCCCCGGTGGCCGCGAGGCCCGTGACCACGCCCGGTCTGGTGCCCTGGCGGGCCGCCTCCTCGCGGATGCGGGTGGTCAGGAAGATGTTGTAGTCGATGCCCAGGGCGACCAGGAACACGAAGACGAACAGCGGGAAGTCGGTCGACTCGCCCGCGTAGTCGAAGACGTACCGGAAAGCGAGCGCGCTGATGCCGAGGGCCGCCGTGAACGACAGGATCACCGTCCCGATCAGCAGCAGCGGGGCGATCAGGGCGCGCAGCAGGCCGCACAGGATCAGCAGGACGACCACCAGCACCAGCGGGATGATCAGCATGTTGTCGTGCGTGGTCGCCTTGTCCATGTCCAGCAGGGCCGCCGTACCGCCGCCGACCCTGGCGTCGGCGTTCCGCACCGCGTGCACGGCGTCCCGCACCCGCTCGACCGTCTGTTTGGCGGCCTCGCTGTCCGCCGGGGCGGTCATGGTGGCCTCGAAGAGGACCTTGCCCTCGAAGGCCGGTCTGGTGCCGGGTGGCAGACCGAGGGACTGGGGGACCACGCCCGGTGTCCCGGCCACCGCGCGCCCCACCTGCACGGCCTGCGCCTGGTTGCTGACGATGACCAGGGGGTCGCCGCTGCCCGCCGGGAAGTAGCGCGCCGAGACCTCCTGCCCGGTGATCGAGTCCGGCTTCCCGGTGAAGGCGTCCGCGTTGCCGATGCCCTCCGCGCGCAGCTGGATCAGGCCCAGCGAGCAGACCGCCAGCGCGAGTGCCGTCACGGCCCAGATCATCCGCGGGCGGCGGGCGATCCGGCGGCCTGTGCGGGCCCAGACGCCGCGTTCGGTCGGGTCGGGACTGCCGTAGTGCGGGACGACCGGCCAGAAGATCCAGCGGCCGAAGATCACCAGCAGGGCGGGGAACAGGGTCATCATCGCCACCAGCGCCACCGCGACACCGATCGCCGCCACGGGGCCCAGGCCGCTCGTGGAGTTCATCTCGGCGGCCAGCAGCACCAGCATGCTCAGCACGACCGTGGCGCCGGAGGCGATCACCGCCGGGCCCGCGCGGTGCAGGGCCAGGGCCATCGCCTCGTGCCGGTCCTCGTGCCGGCGCAGTTCCTCCCGGTAGCGGGCCACCAGCAGCAGGGCGTAGTCCGTCCCGGCTCCGAAGACCAGCACCGTGAGGATGCCGGCGCTCTGGCCGTTGACCGTCAGGCCGCCGTGCTCGGCCAGCAGGTAGATCAGCGCCTGCGCGGTGAACAGGGCGCAGACCACCGCGACCAGGGGGACCACCAGGAGCGTCAGGCTGCGGTAGGTGATGAGCAGCATGACGATGACGACCGCCATCGCCGCGAACAGCAGGGTCGAGTCGATGCCCTCGAAGGCCTCCGCGAAGTCCGCGGACGTGCCGCCCGGGCCCGTGATGTGCACGGTCATCCCGTCGCTGCCCGTGCCGACGTCGTCCCGGATCGAGTCCACGGCGGGCGAGATCCGCTCCCAGCCCTCCTCGTCCATCAGGATCGGTACGAAGACCTGCGCCGCCCGCGGGTCGACCTGCCGGTCGAACACCGGCCCCCGCGTCTGCTCCCCGATGATGCCGTGGTCGCTCAGCTGCTTCAGCTGCCGCACGTCCTCGGCGATCACCGCCCGGTCCTGGGCCGTCAGGCCGCTCTCGCGCGCGTAGATCACCACCGCCGGGATCTGCTCCGGCCGGAAGTCCTCGGAGATCTGCAGGACCTGCGTCGACTCGGCGGACCCGGGCAGCCAGGACGCGGCGTCGTTGTCCTGAGCGTCGGTGAGCTTCATGGCGAGCGGCGCGGCGACGACCAGCACGACCACCCAGAAGACCAGCACGAGCCACTTGGCCCGCCGCCCGCAGACGAGGTGCGCGACGCCCTGCTTCATGTCATCCCCCTCCACGAAGACGCCCGGTGAGGGGCGCCGGGCTGTGACATGTGCGGCTCCGCCGCGTGGGCGCGGCAAGCCACGTGAGTCCCGCAGCCAACAGACCAGCTGGGTCCGATGCTCACAAGCCCCGAAGGGCATGGCAGTCTTAGGACATGGCCGCGCAGATCAACCCCAGCATCCTGTCCGCAGACTTCGCCCGCCTCGCGGACGAGGCGAAGGCCGTGGAAGGAGCCGACTGGCTCCACGTCGACGTCATGGACAACCATTTCGTCCCGAACCTCACGCTCGGCGTGCCGGTCGTAGAGTCGCTGGCCCGTGCGACGGACACCCCGCTGGACTGCCATCTGATGATCGAGGCCCCCGATCGGTGGGCGCCCCAGTACGTGGAAGCGGGGGCCGGTTCCGTCACCTTCCATGTCGAGGCCGCCGCCGCCCCGGTCCGGCTCGCCCGGGAGATCCGCGCCAAGGGCGCCCGCGCCTCCATGGCGCTGAAGCCCGCCACGCCCATCGAGCCGTACGAGGACCTGCTCCCCGAGCTCGACATGCTGCTGATCATGACGGTCGAACCGGGCTTCGGGGGACAGGCCTTCCTCGACATCATGCTTCCGAAGATTCGCCGCACCCGCGAGTTGATCAGCAAGCACGGACTGGAGCTCTGGCTCCAGGTCGACGGCGGAGTTTCCGCTTCAACGATCGAGCGGTGCGCCGAGGCCGGAGCCGACGTCTTCGTGGCCGGATCGGCGGTCTACGGGGCAAACGACCCGGCCCAGGCGGTACGTGCACTACGCACCCAGGCCGAGGCGGCCACGGCGAAGGCCTCCTGGGCCTGCGACCACTGAGCCACAGCAAAGTGAACGGCTCTCATCAGGGCTGATCAACCGCGCCACATCTGCAAGGATGAACGGCGAATCCAGAGTGTGAACAGCAGTGAGGAGATCGCCGTGTCGGGTATGTCGGCGGGCCGGTCAGCCATGCGGATGGGACCCGCTGAGCTGGTGCAGGCGGCGGCCATGGCCCGCCGCTTCTACCTCGAGGGCAAGTCCAAGATCCAGATCGCGGAGGAGTTCGGCGTCAGCCGCTTCAAGGTGGCCCGGGTCCTGGAGACCGCCCTCGAGCGGGATCTCGTACGTATCGAGATCCGTGTGCCTGCCGAGCTGGACGCCGAGCGCTCGGACGCGCTCCGCGCCCGCTACGGCCTCAGGCACGCCGTCGTGGTCGAGTCTCCGGCCGAGGCCGAGGAGACGCCCGACCCCGAGAACCTGGGAGAGGTGGCCGCCGACCTGCTCGGCGAACTGGTCGACGAAGGTGATGTGCTGGGCCTGGCCTGGGGCCGCTCCACCATCCACATGGCGGCGGCGCTCGACCGGCTGCCCCCGTGCACGGTGGTGCAGCTGACGGGCGTGTACGACGCCGGGACCGCCGAGCGCGGCTCCGTCGAGGCCGTGCGCCGCGCCGCCCAGGTGTCCGGCGGCGACGCCCACCCCATCTACGCGCCGATGCTGCTGCCCGACGCGGCCACGGCCACGGCGCTGCGCAACCAGACCGGGATCGCCCGGGCCTTCGAGCACTTCGACAAGGTCACGGTCGCCTGTGTCTCCATCGGCTCCTGGGAGCCGGGCATCTCCACGGTGCACGACATGCTCAGCGACGAGGAGCGCGCGCACTACGCCTCGCTCGGTGTCGCCGCCGAGATGTCCGCGCACCTCTTCGACGCCGACGGCCGCCGGGTCGGCCGGGACCTCGGCGAGCGGTGCATCACCGTGAAGGCCGACCAGCTCCGCCGGATCCCCGAGGTCGTGGCGATCGCGGGCGGGCAGCGCAAGGGGCCCGCGATCGACGCGGTGCTGCGTTCCGGGCTCGTCACCAGCCTGGTGACGGACACGTCGGCCGCGGACTACCTGATGACGGCCGGCCCGGCGCCGAAGTCCGCGCTCAACCGGTCCGACCCGGACGGGGTCTGACGGTGGCCGGGGAGCCGCGCGGGGTGACCGACGACCCGGCGGGCCGGGTCGTGGTCGTCCTGGACCTGGACGGGGTCACGGACAAGGCGGGCCTCATGGACCGCTGCGCCCGTGACCTGGCCCTGCCCGACTGGTTCGGCCGCAACTGGGACGCGCTGGCCGACTGTCTGGCCGACCCCGCCCTCTGGCCCGAGGAGGCCGGGGAGCGGGGGCTGCTGGTCGTCGTCCGCGGTTGGCGCAGGTACGCCGAGACGCGGCCCGACGAGTGGCAGGTCGCCGAGGAGATCTTCGCCGAGGCGACGGACCGGGGTCCGGGGCTGTTCGTGACCCTCGGCCTTGGAGAATCCTCCGAGAGGCCCCCTGACCAGCTTGGATGATCCGCTGGGGGTGGTTCGGGCGGGTGGCATGGGAGAATGAAGTACGTGCTCTTTCCCCCTGGCCGGCCGGTCGGGGGGTCACCTCTGATCGACTGGGATGTGCAGCACGTGCGTTTCCTCAATGACATCCAGCCCGGGTACGACCTGACGTACGACGACGTCTTCATGGTGCCGAGCCGCTCTTCGGTGGGTTCGCGGCAGGCCGTCGACCTCAGCTCCCCGGACGGCACGGGCACCACCATCCCGCTCGTCGTCGCCAACATGACCGCCATCGCCGGCCGCCGCATGGCCGAGACCGTGGCCCGCCGCGGTGGCCTCGTGGTGATCCCGCAGGACATCCCGAACGACGTGGTCACCGACGTCGTCTCGTGGGTGAAGAGCCGGCACCTGGTGCTGGACACCCCGATCATCCTGTCCCCGCACCAGACGGTCGCGGACGCGCTGTCCCTGCTGCCCAAGCGCGCGCACGACGCCGGTGTCGTCGTCGACGAGAACCACAAGCCGGTCGGCGTGGTCACCGACGCCGACCTGTCCGGCGTGGACCGCTTCACGCAGCTCGCCGAGGTCATGTCCCGGGACCTGCTGCTCATCGAGGCGGACATGGACCCGGGCGAGGCCTTCAACACCCTCGACCACGCCAACCGCCGCTATGCCCCCGCGGTCAACGAGGACGGCACGCTCGCCGGCATCCTGACCCGCAAGGGCGCCCTGCGCGCCACGCTCTACCAGCCGGCCACCGACGCCCGGGGCCGGCTGCGCATCGCCGCCGCCGTCGGCATCAACGGCGATGTCGTGGGCAAGGCCCGGCAGCTGCTGGACGCGGGTGTCGACGCGCTCGTCATCGACACGGCCCACGGCCACCAGGAGTCGATGATCAGCGCCCTGAAGCTGGTGCGCGACCTCGACCCGCAGGTGCCGATCGTCGCGGGCAACGTGGTCGCCGCCGCGGGTGTGCGCGACCTCATCGAGGCCGGTGCGGACATCGTCAAGGTCGGTGTCGGCCCCGGCGCCATGTGCACCACGCGCATGATGACCGGCGTCGGCCGGCCGCAGTTCTCCGCCGTCCTGGAATGCGCCGCCGAGGCCGCGAAGTACGGCAAGCACGTCTGGGCCGACGGCGGTGTCCGCCACCCGCGCGACGTCGCCATGGCCCTCGCGGCCGGTGCCTCCAACGTGATGGTCGGCTCCTGGTTCGCGGGCACCTACGAGTCCCCGGGCGACCTCCAGCACGACGCCCAGGGCCGCGCCTACAAGGAGTCCTTCGGCATGGCGTCCGCCCGGGCCGTGCGCAACCGCACCTCGGAGGAGTCGGCGTACGACCGCGCCCGCAAGGCGCTGTTCGAGGAGGGCATCTCCACCTCCCGCATGTTCCTCGATCCGGCCCGCCCGGGCGTCGAGGACCTGATCGACTCGATCATCGCGGGCGTCCGCTCCTCCTGCACCTACGCCGGCGCGGGCTCCCTGCAGGAGTTCGCCGAGAAGGCCGTCGTCGGCATCCAGAGCGCCGCCGGTTACGCGGAGGGCAAGCCCCTGCACGCCAGCTGGAGCTGACACCCGCGACGCTTCGCCGAACGGCCCCCGCCGACCCGCCCCGCGGGACGTGCGGGGGCCGTTTCGTTGCGTCGTCGGGGGCCTCCGAGAAGCGCCGCTGCAACACTCGACAGCCGTCCCGCAACGAACACCCGCGCAGCCCCGGGGAACGCAATGATCTTGCAGGTACGCGCAAGGTTGCTGCATTTCGACAGCAACGCCGTTGCTCATAGGCTGTCGCCTCGTACGTGGCGTGGCGGGGACTCCGCTCGGTGGGTCCCTGCTCAAGGGCACCCGCGGTCCCTGCCGCCCTGACCGGCAGCGATAAGGAGCCAGCGCGTGCTCGACCAAGGCGCACCCCCGCAGAACCCAGGCCAGACAGCCGCCCCCGCGCCCCCCGGCATCGGCGCGCGTCTCATGCGCCGCAAGCCCGTGGAACGCCTGGTCGCGGAGGGTGGGCAGGGCGAGGGAGGCTCGCTGCGCCGCACCCTCGGGCTGTGGCAGCTCACCATGATCAGCATCGGTGCCACCCTCGGCACCGGCATCTTCGTCGTCCTCGGCGAGGCCGTCCCCAAGGCGGGCCCGGCCGTCACGCTCTCCTTCGTCATCGCCGGCCTCACCGCCCTGTTCTCGGCCCTGTCCTACGCCGAACTGGCCGGCAGCATCCCGGTCGCCGGCTCCTCCTACTCGTATGCGTACGCAACGATGGGCGAGCTGATCGCCTGGATATGCGGCTGGTGCCTGGTCCTGGAGTACGGCGTGTCGGTCGCCGCCGTCGCGGTCGGCTGGGGCGAGTACCTCAACGAGCTGCTCGACGGGACCATCGGCGTCACCATCCCGGCCGCGCTCTCCGCCCCGCCCGGCGACGGCGGCGTGTTCAACCTCCCGGCGCTGATCGTCGTCCTGCTCGCGATGGCGTTCCTGCTGGGCGGCGCCCGCGAGTCCGCCCGTGCCAACACCGTCATGGTCGTCGTGAAGATCGCCGCGCTGGTGATGTTCTGCGCCATCGGCGTCCAGGGCTTCCGCTCCGGCAACTACGAGAACTTCATGCCGCTCGGCATGGCCGGAGTCAGCGCGGCCGGCGCCACGCTGTTCTTCTCCTACATCGGCTTCGACGCCGCCTCCACCGCCGGCGAGGAGGCCAAGAACGCCCAGCGCGACCTGCCCCGCGCGATCATGCTGTCGCTGGTCATCGTCACCGCGCTGTACGTCCTCGTCGCGGCCGTCGCGGTCGGCGCCAAGCCCTGGAAGGGCTTCACCGACTCCGAGGCCGCCCTCGCCCAGATCATGCGCGAGGTCACCGGGCAGACGTTCTGGGGCACGCTGCTGGCCTTCTGCGCCGTCATCGCCATCGCCAGCGTGGTGCTGACCGTGCTGTACGGCCAGACCCGCATCCTGTTCGCCATGTCCCGCGACGGGCTGGTGCCGAAGGTGTTCGCCAAGGTCCACCCGAAGACCGGCGCCCCCCGCGCCAACACCCTGATCGTCTCCCTGTTCTGCGGGGTCCTGGCCGCCGCGATCCCGCTCGGGCAGCTCGCCGACGCCACCAGCATCGGCACCCTGTTCGCCTTCGCCCTCGTCAACGTGGCCGTCGTGGTGCTGCGCCGCACCAAGCCGGACATGCCCCGCACCTTCCGGGTGCCGCTCTCGCCGGTCCTGCCCGCGCTGGGCTTCGCCTTCTGTGTGTGGATGATGGGCAGCCTGTCCACCGTGACCTGGGTGGTCTTCGGTGTCTGGATGGCCGCCGGTCTCGTGTTCTACTTCGGGTACGGCTACCGCCGTTCCCGACTCGCGCCATCCGAAAAGTGATCAACCCACTGTGCTGAACGATCTCGACGAACGCATCGTGCACGCCCTCGCCGAGGACGCCCGCCGCTCCTACGCCGACATCGGCCAACTCGTCGGCCTGTCCGCACCCGCCGTGAAACGGCGCGTGGACCGGCTGCGGGCCACCGGAGCCATCACCGGCTTCACCGTACGGGTGGACCCGGGCGCCCTCGGCTGGGAGACCGAGGGGTTCGTCGAGATCTACTGCCGCGGGAACACCTCCCCGGAGACCATCCAGCGGGGCCTGGAGCGCTACCAGGAGGTCGTGGCCGCGTCCACCGTCACCGGGGACGCGGACGCGATCGCCCAGGTCTTCGCCTCCGACATGCGCCACTTCGAACGGGTCCTGGAGCGGATCGCCGGCGAGCCGTTCGTCGAGCGCACCAAGTCCGTGCTCGTGCTCTCGCCGCTGCTGCGGCGCTTCTCGTCGGGTTCGCCCACGTAACTCCGTGGCCCCCGGCGAGCGACACCCCTAGCCTGGGTGTCATGACCTGGCGACATTGATCCACCAGCCGTGCCTCCCGAGGACCGCCTCGGCCGCCGTACCTCCGGCGTCCGATCCGTCCTTCCGGGAAGGCCCCATGACACTCTCACCCGCCCGCGCGCCCGTCACCGGTGTCCGCCGCCTGACGCGCACGCTGTACGGCTACGCGTTCCTCGACGACTTCGTCCTGCTCTACCCGGTGTACGCGCTGCTGTTCGCCGACGCCGGCATGTCGCTCTGGCAGATCTCCTCCCTGTTCGCCCTGTGGTCGGTCACCGGTGTGGTGCTCGAAGTGCCCTCCGGTGCCTGGGCCGACGCCATGTCGCGGCGCAGGCTGCTGTGGATCGGCCCGCTGCTGACCGCCGCCGGCTTCGCGCTGTGGGTGGCCGTCCCGTCGTACGCGGCCTTCGCGGCCGGCTTCGTCCTGTGGGGCGCGGGCGGAGCGCTCGGCTCCGGCGCACTGGAGGCACTGGTCTACGACGAGCTGGACCGGCTCGGCGCCGCCGACCGGTATGCGCGGGTCATGGGCCGGGCCCGGGCCGCGCGCCTGCTGGGCACCGTGGCCGCCACCGGCCTCGCGGGCCCCTTCTTCGCCCGGGGCGGCTACGAGGCGGTCGGCGCCGCGAGCTTCCTGGCCTGTGTGCTGACCGCCCTCACCGCGACCCGGTTCCCGGAGCACCGGGTGCGGCCGGGGAGCACCGGCGACACCTGGGCGACCACCCTGCGCACCGGACTCGCCGAGGCCCGCGGGAACCGTGCGGTGCGCGGCGCCCTGCTGCTGGTCCCGGCCGTCGCCGCGGTGTGGGGCGCACTCGACGAGTACACCCCGCTGCTGATCCGCGACCTCGGAGTCGCCGAGGCCACCGTGCCCTACCTCGTCATGCTGGTCTGGGCGGGCGTCACCCTCGGCAGCCTCCTGGCCGGACCGGCCGAACGCCTCGGCACGACCGGGCTCGCGCTGCTGCTCGGGGGCGCCGCCCTCGCCCTGGCCGTGGGAGCCACGGCCCGCTCCCTGGCCGGTGTCGTCCTGGTGAGCCTCGCCTTCGCCGGGTTCCAGCTGGCCGAGGTGCTCGCCGACGTCCGCCTCCAGCACCGCATCGACGAGTCCCGCCGGGCCACGCTCACCTCGGTGGCGAACCTGGGCACCGAGCTGGCGACCGTCGCCACGTTCGGTCTGTACGCCCTGCTCGGGACCGACATGGCGCACAGCACCGTCTTCGCGGTGCTGGCCATCCCCTACCTGGTGACGGCCCTGGCGCTGGCTAGAGCGCGGGCCGCCACGGCACGACCCTGAAGTCGCCCGTCCCCTTCGCGACCTTCTCGAAGGGGGCGGAACTCACGCACGTGGGCAGCTCCTCGGTGTCGACGGGGCTGCCCGTGGAGGCCCAGCTGTAGCCGAGCCGGTCATGGCGTCCGAGGTCGTGGACGGTGACGCCGACCCGCTTGCCCTCGGCGCCCGGCAGGTCGGAGTCGGTGATGACGCCGGAGACCACGGCGACCTTGCCCCCGGTGAGCAGGCAGTCGACCTTCACCTCGGCCCGGGCGCCCTCGCCGTTCAGATAGTGGCTGAACGCGAAGGTGCCGGTGGCCTTCGACGGGTCGGCCTTGTCCTTCGCGGCCAGGTGCGCGTCGAACGAGAACGTGATGTCGTCCCCGGCCGAGCGGTACAGCTTGGCGGTGCCGGTGAGGGCCGCGGCCTCCCGCTGCCGGGGTTCCGACGCGGTCGCCCGCCGCAGGGGCGCGTCCGAAGCGGTCGCCCGCTCCCTGGGCGCGTCCGACGCGGTCGCGGCCGAGGCCGCTCCGGCCGTGAGCAGGAGCGCGGAGCCGAGCACGACGATCTTCGTACGGCGCTTCATTTCGGGTCCTTCCGCAGGTCGTGTGGACAGCCCTCACTCTTCCGGCCCGGCCCGGCAGGGACATCGCGCCCGGGGCGGGACCCGGCCTCCGCCGTGCGGCGGGGGAGGCCGTGAGCGGCTGCGCTCCGAGGAGGAGCGGGAGTCCGACCCGAGGCGCGCAACGAATCGCCGCCCGGCCCCGCGCGCACGCAACGAACCGTTCAGCGGCGCGCAACGGCTCCTTCTTGTCCGCCCTGGTCAGCCGCCCGTACCGTCTACATGGCCCCTCCAACCACCCTTCCGCCCGGTGAGGAACACGCATGCGCACCGCCCTGCTCCAGAGCTCCGGCCGCCCCGGCTCGACCGTCGAGAACCTCAAGGTCCTCGACGAGGCCGCGGGCCGGGCCGCCGCCGCCGGGGCCGGGCTGCTCGTCACGGCGGAGATGTTCCTGACCGGCTACGCGATCGGCGACGACATCGGCCGGCTCGCCGAGTCCGCCGACGGCGACTGCGCCGACGCGATCGCCGAGATCGCCACGCACCACGGCCTGGCGATCGCCTACGGCTACCCCGAGCGGTCCGGCGACACGGTGTTCAACTCCGCCCAGCTGATCTCCGCCGACGGCACCCGGCTCGCGAACTACCGCAAGACCCACCTCTTCGGCTGCTTCGAGCGCGACCACTTCACGCGGGGCGACCTGCCGGTCGTCCAGGCCGAGATCGACGGCCTGCGGGTCGGCATCCTGATCTGCTACGACGTGGAGTTCCCGGAGAACGTCCGCGCGCACGCCCTGGCCGGCACCGACCTGCTGGTCGTCCCGACCGCGCAGATGCACCCGTTCCAGTTCGTCGCCGAGTCGATGATCCCGGTGCGTGCCTTCGAGAACCAGATGTACGTCGCGTACGTCAACCGGGTCGGCCGGGAGGGCGAGTTCGAGTTCGTGGGCCTGTCCACGCTGGCCGGCCCCGACGGCGTCGCCCGGACCCGGGCCGGGCGCGGTGAGGAACTCGTGCTCGCCGACGCCGACCCGGCCTTCCTCGCCGCGTCGCGCGAGAACAACCCGTATCTGCGGGACCGGCGGCCCGGCCTGTACGGCCCGCTCGTCTGACCCCCCTGAACCCGAAACGCCCGTTCGTACCCGTGCAAGGAGTCCGTACCCCATGACGTCCACCGTGCCCAACGCCGTCGAGCACGCTGACGCGCAGCAGCCGCCGATCACCATGTTCGGCCCGGACTTCCCGTACGCCTACGACGACTTCCTCGCCCACCCGGCGGGTCTCGGGCAGATACCCGCGACGGAGCACGGCGCGGAGGTCGCGGTCATCGGCGGCGGCCTGTCCGGCATCGTCGCCGCGTACGAGCTGATGAAGATGGGCCTCAAGCCGGTCGTGTACGAGGCCGACCAGATCGGCGGCCGGCTGCGGACCGTGGGCTTCGACGGGTGCGACGAGTCCCTCACCGCCGAGATGGGCGCGATGCGCTTCCCGCCGTCCTCCACGGCCCTCCAGCACTACATCGACCTCGTCGGCCTCGAGACGCGGCCGTTCCCCAACCCCCTCTCCGAGGCGACCCCGTCGACCGTCGTCGACCTCAAGGGCGAGTCGCACTACGCCGAGACGATCGAGGACCTGCCGCAGGTCTACCGTGACGTCGCCGAGGCATGGGGCCGCTGCCTGGAGGAGGGCGCCGACTTCTCCGACATGAACCGCGCCCTGCGCGAGCGGGACGTGCCGCGCATCCGCGAGATCTGGTCCAAGCTCGTCGAGAAGCTCGACAACCAGACCTTCTACGGCTTCCTCTGCGACTCCGAGGCGTTCAAGTCCTTCCGGCACCGCGAGATCTTCGGCCAGGTCGGCTTCGGCACGGGCGGCTGGGACACCGACTTCCCCAACTCCATCCTGGAGATCCTGCGCGTCGTCTACACCGAGGCCGACGACCACCACCGCGGCATCGTCGGCGGCTCCCAGCAGCTCCCGCTGCGCCTGTGGGAGCGTGAGCCGCAGAAGATCGTCCACTGGGCCCAGGGCACCTCGCTGGCGACCCTGCACGAGGGCGGCGAGCCCCGCCCGGCCGTGACCCGGCTGCACCGCACCGCCGGCAACCGCATCACGGTGACCGACGCGGACGGCGACATCCGCACCTTCCGGGCGGCGATCTTCACCGCCCAGTCCTGGATGCTGCTGTCGAAGATCGCCTGTGACGACTCGCTCTTCCCGATCGACCACTGGACGGCGATCGAGCGCACCCACTACATGGAGAGCTCCAAGCTCTTCGTCCCGGTCGACCGGCCGTTCTGGCTCGACAAGGACGAGGAGACGGGCCGGGACGTCATGTCGATGACGCTCACCGACCGGATGACGCGCGGCACCTACCTCCTGGACGACGGCCCGGACAAGCCGGCCACCATCTGCCTCTCCTACACCTGGTGCGACGACAGCCTGAAGTGGCTGCCGCTGTCCGCGAACGAGCGGATGGAGGTCATGCTGAAGTCGCTCGGCGAGATCTATCCCAAGGTCGACATCCGGGGGCACATCATCGGCAACCCGGTGACGGTCTCCTGGGAGAACGAGCCCTACTTCATGGGCGCGTTCAAGGCCAACCTGCCCGGCCACTACCGCTACCAGCGGCGCCTGTTCACCCACTTCATGCAGGACCGGCTGCCCGAGGACAAGCGTGGCATCTTCCTCGCCGGCGACGACATCTCCTGGACGGCCGGCTGGGCCGAGGGCGCGATCCAGACCGCCCTCAACGCGGTCTGGGGCGTCATGCACCACCTGGGCGGCGCCACCGACGCGACCAACCCGGGCCCCGGCGACGTCTACGACGAGATCGCGCCGGTCGAACTGCCGGAGGACTAGGGGACCAGCGGCACCCCGGGCTCGGTCAGGGGCGTCAGCAGCATGCGCCCCGCGAAACCCACCGCGGTGTCCAGGCGTTCGGTGAACTCGCCCGCGACATCGGGCAGTTCACGCAGGGCCCACAAGGCCCGGGCCGCCGTCCACGCGGCGTCCCGGGCGCGCTCCAGGCTCCAGGAGCCGAGCAGATGGGTCAGCGGGTCGGCGATCCGGAACAGATCGGGGACCGGCATCAGATCGTCGCGGATGCGCTCCTCCAGCGACAGGAGGAGATCGCCCACCCTGTCGAACTCGTCCTCCAGATCGACGGGGGCGCAGCCGAGCGTACGGCAGGTGTCCACGACGGCCAGCGCGAGATCGTGCCCGATGTGCGCGTTGATGCCCGCCAGCGCGAACTGCAACGGCCGTACCCCGGGATGGCGGCGGAACTGGAACAGCGGCCGCCAGCACGCCGGCGGGCGCCGCTCGTCCGCGACCGCCTGGACGGCCGCCAGGTACCGCCGCGCGAACCGTACGTCCAGCGTGATCGCCGCATGGGCGTCCGCGAACCGACCGGTGTCGACCCACCGGTCCACCGCCTCCGTCACCGCGAGGTAGACGCGGTTGAAGACCGCCACCCCGTCCCGCGGGTGCAGCGCCGCGTCGAGCGCGCGCATACGGGAGATGACTGCGTCGACCGGAGTGTCCACGGCTGGGGGGAGTTGTTCGCATCGCGGCATGCGGGCAGAGTCGCAGCTCTAGGCTGGCCGGAGTACCGGCGGGCCCGGCGCTTCCCCGAAACGGGGGAACAGCGCCCGCCGCAGGGGGAGGGGGAGCAGCACGGTGTCAGGCTCGCGTGCCCAGCGCCTGGCCGCCCGCAGGGCCGGGCGCAGGCGAGTTGCCCGGCGCGGCGCGATGGTCGCGGCGGCCTCGCTCGTCGTGGCGGCCGGAGCGGTCGCGGGCGTCCTCGCCGCGTTCGACGACAAGCGGGCCTCGGACGAGGCCGCGCCGCCCGAGACCTCGGCGTCGCCCCGCCTGGCACCCCTGCCGGCCGTGCCGTCGCCGTCCGCGCCGGCCACTGCCGGATCCGCCTCGCCGTCCCCGTCCCCGTCCGCACGCCGGACGCAGAGCCCCGCGCCGCCGAGGACCGACACGAAGCGGGAGCGCACCACCACCGTGAACGGACGGCTCTACCGCCACCCCGACTCCCAGGTGATCGACTGGGTCCGCTCCCACGCCGGCGACCCCCGGCACGCGGTCATCGCGTCCCGTATCGCGGAGCAGCCCGCGGCCGTCTGGTTCGCCGACTACGCGCCGGACACCGTCACCGCCCGGGTCGCCGCCGTGACCTCGGGCGGGGCCGCGCTCGGCCGGGTGCCCGTCGTCGTGCCCTACGCGATCCCCGGCCGGGACTGCGGCGGCCACTCCCAGGGCGGGGCGCCCGACCTGGACGCCTACGACGCCTGGATCGACCGGTTCGCGGCGGGGCTGGGCTCCGGTGAGGTGATCGTCGTCCTGGAGCCGGACTCGGTCGCCCAGACCGAGTGCCTCTCCGCCGGTGACCGTGCGGACCGCTTCGCCTCGCTGGCCCGGGCCGGCCGCGTCCTGAAGTCCGCCAACCCACGGGCCCGGGTGTACTTCGACGCGGGGCACTCCGGCTGGAACGCGCCCGCCACGCAGGCGGCCTGGCTCAGGCAGGCCGGTGCCGCCTCGCCCGAGTCCTCCGACGGCATCTTCAGCAACGTCTCCAACTTCCACACCACCGCCGACGAGGTCGCCTACGACCGGCGGGTCCTCGACGCGCTCGGCGGCCCGGCGGACCTCGGCGCCGTCATCGACACCAGCCGCAACGGCAACGGCGCCCCGGCCGACGGCGAGTGGTGCGACCCCTCGGGCCGCAGGCTCGGCCGGACCCCGACCCTGAGCACCGGCGAGTCCCGGATCGACGCCTACCTGTGGGTGAAGCTGCCGGGGGAGTCGGACGGCTGCAAGGGCAGGCCGGGGACCTTCACGGCGTCGTACGCCTACGACTTGGCGTCGTCGTAGGAGGAGGTGCCCTCGTCCAGCAGCGGCGCCTGCGTCTTCAAGTGGGCCGGGGCGAAGGCCCGCAGGGCGTGGTAGCCGGTGATGACGACCACCGTGCCGAGCGCGATGCCGCTCAGCGAGAAGGTGTCCGAGAACTTCAGGGAGACGTTGCCGACGCCGATGATGATGCCCGCCGCGGCCGGGACCAGGTTCAGCGGATTGCGCAGATCCACCTTGGCGTTGATCCAGATCTGCGCGCCCAGCAGGCCGATCATGCCGTACAGGATGACGGTGATGCCGCCGAGCACCCCGCCCGGGATCGCCGCCACGACCGCGCCGAACTTCGGGCACAGGCCGAAGAGCAGGGCGAAGCAGGCCGCAGCCCAGTAGGCGGCCGTCGAGTACACGCGGGTCGCGGCCATCACGCCGATGTTCTCGGAGTAGGTGGTGTTGGGCGGGCCGCCGACGGCGGTGGACAGCATGGAGCCGACGCCGTCGGCCGCGATGGCCGTGCCGAGCTTGTCGTCCAGCGAGTCGCCGGTCATCTCGCCGACCGCCTTGACGTGCCCGGCGTTCTCCGCGACCAGCGCGATGACGACCGGCAGGGCGACCAGGATCGCCGACCACTCGAAGGACGGGGCGTGCAGGGTCGGCAGCCCGATCCAGTCGGCCTTGCCCACGCCGGAGAGGTCGAGCCGCCAGTGGTCGGTCAGCCTGCCGCTCGCGTCCACGGAGTGGATCTTGCCGAAGACCAGGTCGAAGACCCAGGAGATGCCGTACCCGAAGACCAGCCCGAGGAAGATCGCGATCCGGGACCAGAAGCCCCGCAGGCAGACGACGGCCAGACCGGTGAACAGCATCACCAGCAGGGCCGTCCACTGGTCCTGCGGCCAGTACGTCGAGGCCGTCACCGGCGCCAGGTTGAAGCCGATCAGCATCACCACCGCGCCGGTCACGATCGGCGGCATGGTGGCGTGGATGATCCGCGCCCCGAACCGCCGCACGGCCAGCCCCACCAGGAACAGCGCGCCCCCCACGACGAACACCGCTCCCGTGACGGTCGCGCTGCTGCCGCCCTGCGCCCGGATCACCGCCGCCACGCCCACGAAGGAGAGCGAGCAGCCCAGGTAGCTGGGCACGCTGCCGCGGGTGGCGAGGAGGAACACGATGGTGGCGACGCCCGACATCATAATCGCGAGGTTCGGGTCCAGGCCCATCAGGACGGGTGCGACGAAGGACGCGCCGAACATCGCCACCACGTGCTGTGCGCCGAGTCCGGCCGTACGGGGCCAGGAGAGCCGCTCGTCGGGGCGGACCACGGCGCCGGGCGCCGGGGTGCGTCCGTCGCCGTGCAGTTTCCAGCGGACGCCGAGATCCATGGTGCGGTTTCGCTTTCGTCGTGCCTGTGCGTGTCCGGACCATTGTCGGGGTGCGCCCACGGTGCTGATGACCGGGGCGGGTGTCCTCAGGGCCGCCGGTCGGCGACCACCGTGTCCGGGCGGCCGACCCTCGTCCGCTCACCGGGGCGCAACACCCCCGCGAACGCCACCAGACCGCAGGACAGCGCCGTCACCAGGCAGAACGACACCATCAGGCTGGTCGCCTGCGCCAGCATGCCGATCGCGCTCGGCGCGATCAGGCCCGAGGTGTAGGTGATGGTCGCGACACCCGCGATGGCCAGGCTCGGGTTGGCCCCGCTGCGGCCGGCCGCGGCGAAGCACAGCGGCACGACGACGGCGATGCCCAGCCCCATCAGCGCGAAGCCGCTCATGGCCACCGCCGGATGGTCCGCGACGACGATCAGCAGCCCGCCGAGGACGGCGAACACCCCGCTCGCCCGCACGGTCCGCACGGCACCGAAGCGGTCCACGACCCGGTCACCGGCGAGCCGGGCGACGGCCATGGTGAGCGTGAAGCCCGTCGTGCACGCCGCCGCGAGACCGGCCGAGGTCTCCAGCTGCTCGCGCAGATAGACCGCCGACCAGTCCAGGCTCGCGCCCTCCGCGAACACCGCGCAGAACCCGATCGCGCCGATGAGCAGCGCCGAGCGGGGCGGCAGGGCGAAGCGCGGCGGCGGCTCCTCGTCCTCGGCGGGCTGCAGGTCGAGCACCCACTGGCAGGACAGCACACCGACGACGGTGAGGACCGCGGCGGCCAGGACGTGGTGCAGCCGGGCGTCCGAGCCGAGGTGCGCGGCGAGCGTACCGGCCGCCGAGCCGACCAGGGCGCCGGCGCTCCACATGCCGTGCAGCCCCGACATGATCGACCGGCCGAGGCGGTTCTCCACCTCGACACCGAGGGCGTTCATCGCCACGTCCGCCATGCCCGCCGTCGCGCCGTACGTGAACAGGGCCAGACACAGCGTCAGGAGGTTGGGGGCGAGGGACGGCAGGACCAGGGACAGCGTCCACAGGGCGATCAGTCCGCGCAGCGCGTTGCGGGCGCCGAAGCGGTGGCTGATGCTGCCGGCGAGCGGCATCGCCACGGAGGCGCCGAGCGCGGGGAACGCGAGCGCGATGCCCAACTGGCCCGCGCTCACGCCCGCGTGGTCCTGGATCCAGGGCACGCGGGTCGCGAACGAGCCGGTCACGGCGCCGTGCACGGCGAAGACGGCGGCCACGGCGTACCGGGACCGCTTCACCTCGCGCTGCTCGTCGACCACGTTGCCCATTCTGCGGTCCCCCTCCAGGTCTCGGCCGTGCTCACGTCTGGTGCGGGCGTAAACTATCAGGAACCCTGCCTGATAATAAGAGGGTCTCCCGGCGGGCCCCGGTGAACGGTTCCGCCGATCTGGAAGGATCCCGGCATGCCCGCATCCCCGAGCACCGCCCGGGCCATCAACGACCGGCTCGCCCTGCGTCTGCTCCAGCAGGAAGGCCCGTTGACGGCAGGGCAGTTGAAGCAACTGACCGGTCTGTCCCGGCCGACCGTCGCCGACCTCGTCGAGCGCCTCGGCGCCGCCGGACTCATCGCGGTCGTCGGCGAGGCGGGGGAGCAGCGGCGCGGCCCCAACGCGAAGCTCTACGGCATCGTCGCCGACCGGGCGCACCTGGCCGCCCTCGACGTCCGCACCGAGGGAGTCGCCGTCGCCGTCGCGGACCTGGTGGGGCGGGTGCTGGCCGAGGCGTCGGTGCCCATCGCCGGTGACACGGGAACGGGTCCGGCCCTGGAGCAGGCGGTCGCGCTGGTCGAGCGCGTGGCGAAGGAGGCCGGCGCCGAACGCCTGCACACCGTCGGGATCGGGGCGCCCGGCCTGGTCGACCCCTCCAGCGGTGAACTCCGCGACTCCACCGGGCTTCCGGAGTGGCACCGCCGCCTCGTCGCCACCCTTCAGGAGCGATTGCCCGAGGCCCGCGTCAGCGTCGAGAACGAGACCAATCTCGCGGCGCTGGCCGAGCAGCGCGACGGGGCGGCCCAGGACCGGGACACCTTCGTCCTGCTGTGGCTGGGCCACGGGACGGGAGCGGCCGTGGTCCTCGACGGCTCCCTGCGCCGTGGCGCCTCCGGCGGCACCGGCGAGATCGGCTTCCTCCCGGTCCCGGGTACGCCGTCACTGCCGACCTCGACGGACTGCGAGGGTGGCTTCCACTCGCTGGCCGGGGCGGTGGCGGTCGTGGAACTGGCCGCGGAGCACGGGATTTCGGTGCAGGCGTCCGAGGCAGGGGTGGTCCGGGCGGCGGTGCCACTCCGGAAGCCCGGTGGAGTCGCGGAGTTCACCGCTGGAGGGGTCGACCAGGCC
>NZ_JAIGQA010000047.1:0-45365 GCF_019733245.1 Streptomyces sp. WAC04114 | reverse complement strand
GAGTCGGCGGAGCCCGCCCCGCAGGACGCGCCACCGGCCCCGGGCGGCATGGCCGTGCCCGGGGCCGGTGGCGCGTCCTGCGGGGCGGGCTCCGCCGACTCCGGTACGGCTCGCAGCTCGAACGTCGGCACGGGTTCGCCGGCCGGCTGCGGCTCGGGCACGGCCCGCAGCGGGAACGTCGGGGCCGAGCCGGACTCCTTCAGCGGGCGCAGCACGTGCGTGGCGCTGTCCTCGCGCGGGTGCCGGGGCTCGGGCGCCGGGGCGCCGCCGCTCGGGGTGTGCTCCGGCCCGGGCGGCGTCATGGCGTGCTCGGACGGCGTCATGGCGTCGGTGCCCCGGGCGTGCTGGGGCTCCGGAGACGTCATCGCGTCGGTGCCCCGGGCGTGCTGCGGCTCCGGCGGCAGGTCGTCACGGGCGTGCCGCGGTGGCTCCGCCGGAACCGTGGCGACCGGCTCCGCCGTGAAGTGGCTGGAGCCGTCCGGGTCGACCTGGAGCGGGACGACGTAGCCGATGCGCTCGTCGCGGATCGTGGCGAGGACGGGGTGGCCGGTGGCGAGGGCGATGTGGTGGAGGCGGTTCAGGACGGCCCGCTGGATCTCCTCACCGGGGGCCGCGAAGACCGGGACGCCACCGACGGAGGCACCGTCGGACACCCCGCCGGCTCCCCCTCCCACGTCCGTTCCGGCCCCGGGGACATGGACGTCGATCGGCGCCGCCGGGGTCGCCGCGTGTGCGGCCTGCTTCTGTTCCCGCTTCTTCTCGCGGCTGAGTCGCGACATCGTCCCCTCACTCGGCGTCGTACACCTACTGTCGAGTGTGTCCGCTCGCCCCCGTTTCTCACGTCACCACGGTGTCACAGGCTCGTCCCAAGGGCCGCCGGCCCCGGCTCGGTCGTGGTGACGGGCATGATGACCAGGCGCACGAGGGAGGAGAGGGGCATGCACACAGGCATGCGACAGGGACCGGAGATCTGGCTGCGCGGCCCGGTGACACCCCCGGAGCCGGTGCCGCCGGGGCCCGCGCACTCCCATGCCGCGGCACGGCGCTTCTCCTGGGTCGGCACGCACGGCGGAGCGGGTGTCTCCACGCTCGCCGCGGTCTACGGCGGCCAGGACTGCGGCCGTTCCTGGCCCGGGCCCGGCGATCCCCCCTCGGTGCTGCTGGTCGCGCGGACGCACGCGGCCGGGCTGGACACGGTCGCCGGGGCCGTGGAGATCTTCCGGCGCGGCCGCGCTCCACAGGGGCTCGACCTGGACGCCGTCGTCCTCGTGGCGGACGCCCCGGGCCGGCTGCCGCGGCCGCTCGCCCAGCGGGTCAGGGCGCTGGAGTCGGTCATCGACGTGTACCGCGTGCCGTGGGTGCCGTCCTGGCGGCTCGGCGAGCTGGGGCAGCCGCCGCGCGAGACGGAGACCCTCGCCCGGCTGACGGGAGCGGCACGCTGACGGCCGTCCCCGGGCCGGCCGTACCCCGGTCGGCCGCGCCCCGGTCAGCCGTGGAGATCGCGGCGGGTGTCCGGGCCCGGGAGCTGCGCGCGGCGGACGTGGTCGCGCAGGCCCTGGACCGGATCGAGCGGACCGATCCGCGGCTGTGCGCGTTCGTCGAGGTGTGGGGCGAGGAGGCTTTGCGGCGGGCGGCCGAGCTGGACCGGCGACTCGACCGGCGGGGCGCGGATCCCTCCCTTCCGCTGGCCGGCGTGCCGGTCGCCGTCAAGGGGCGGCACGGGCTGCGCGCGGCGGGTCCGCTGCTCGCGGCCGGGGCCGTGGCCGTGGGGGCGACGTCCGTGCCCGGGCCGGGCACGCCCTGGCAGACCTGGGGGCTCGGGACCCGGGGACGTACCGTCAATCCGTGGCGGGACGACCGTACGCCGGGCGGCTCGTCGGCCGGTGCTGCGGCGGCGGTGGCGGCCGGGCTGGTGCCGCTGGCGACGGGCAGCGACGGGGCCGGGTCGGTGCGGATCCCGGCGGCGTGGTGCGGGGTGGTCGGCCTGAAGGCCACGGCCGGGCGGCTGCCGACCGCCGACCGTACGGGGCTCGCGGTCCCCGGTGTGCTCGCCCGCTGCGCCGCGGACGCGGCGAGCTGGTGGCAGGTGGTGGCGGGCGAGCCGGAGCCCGCCCTCCCCTCCTTTCCCGTCACCGCCGCCTGGTCCCCCGACCTCGGTTTCGCCGGGCCCGATCCGGAGCCGGTCGCACTGGGCCGGGCCGCGGTGGAACGGCTCGTGGCCGCGGGTGTCGTACGGCTGGTACGGCCGCGGATGCCGGTGAGGCTCGTGGATCCAGGGCCCGCGTGGCTCGCGCTGCGCACGCCCGGTGCCGACCTGGCGGGGGCCCACCGCGTCCGGGCGGAGAACGACCGGCGGCTCGCCGCGCTGTTCGCCGACGCCGAGCTGCTGCTGACACCCACGGTCCCCACGGCCCCGCACGGCCACGAGGGGCCCGGGGACCGCTACTCCACCTCGCTCACCTGGGCGTTCAACCTCAGCGGGCACCCGGCGCTGAACCTCCCGGCCGGGTTCGGCGGGGACGGCTGCCCAGCCGGGCTCCAACTGGTGGCGCCGCACGGGCGGGAGGCGCTGCTGCTGGCCGTGGCGCGGGGGGCGGAGGTGCGGAGCGGGGGCTGACGGGCACCCCTGGCGGAACGGGGGCTGACGGGCACCCTGGCGGATTTGAATGCACACGCATATGATGCACACGCGTGAAATCGCCGTACGCCTTTCTTCTGGGGGACACCATGACCCGCCGTTTCCTTTTCGTCCTGGGCAGCGCGCGCGCCGAGGGCAACTCCGAACTGCTGGCCCGCCGGGCCGCCGAACAGCTGCCCCCCGAGGTCGAGCAGGAGTGGATCGACCTCACCGAGCTCCCCGTGCCGGACTTCGAGGACCTGCGGCACGACAGCGACCACGTCCGCCCGACCGAGGGCAACGTGGCCCGGCTGCTGGACGCCACGCTCGCCGCGACGGACATCGTGATCGTCTCGCCCCTGTACTGGTATTCGGTCTCCGCGCAGACCAAGCGCTACCTCGACTACTGGTCGGGCTGGCTGCGCACGCCGGGGCTCGACTTCAAGGCGACCCTGGCCGGCCGCACCCTGTGGGGCGTCACCGCCCTCGCGCACACCCAGGAGGTGGTCGCCGACCCGCTCGTCGGGACGCTCCACAACTCCGCGGCGTACATGGGGATGCGCTTCGGCGGGGTGCTGCTCGGCAACGGCAGCAAGCCCGGCGACGTGCTGAACGACGACGCGGCACTGACCCGCGCCAAGGCCTTCTTCGAGCAGGAGGCGCCCCCGGCCAGGTTCCTCTACGAGGACTGAGCGCTACGCGGTGATGTCCTTCGCCGTGAAGCGCGCCCACGCCGCCGAGCCGAACACCGCCGCGTACAGGGCCTGCAGGCCCAGGTTCTTCGTCAGGTCGTCCCAGTAGACCGGCTCGCGCATGAGGTCGGCGAAGGAGAGCCAGTAGTGGGAGAAGAAGTAGGGCTGGAGGGCGTGCAGTTGCGGGATCTGATCGAGGATCTGGACGGTGATCAGCAGGCCGACCGTGGTCGCCATCGCCGCGATGCCGCTACCCGTCATGGTGGAGACGAACAGACCGAGCGCGGCGACGCCGATCAGTGACGCGGCGACGGCCAGGGCGATCAGCAGTGCTCTGCCCAGGCCCTCGGCGAAGCTGATCCGCGTGCCGGAGATGGTCGTCAGGTCGCCGAGCGGGAAGAGCAGCGCACCGACCGTCAGCGCCGAGACGGCGACCACGAGCGTGGCGGCCAGGCAGAAGACGACGACCGTCGCGTACTTGGTGAGCAGCAGGCGGCCGCGGCCGGCCGGGGCGACCAGCAGATAGCGGAGTGTTCCCGCGTTGGCCTCGCCGGCGATCGCGTCGCCCGCGACGACACCGATCGCCATCGGCAGGAAGAACGGGAGCGTGGCGGCCAGGGCGGTGAAGACGAGGAACAGGCCGTTGTTGGTGATCTGCGAGATGAAGGCCGGTCCCCCGCCTCCGGGGCCGGCCGAGGAACCGTCGCCGGTCTCGATCTTCACCGCGATGCCCACGAGGATCGGCACCGCCGCGAGTACGGCCAGCAGGGCCAGGGTGCGCCAGCGGCGGAACGTGGTGCGAAGTTCGTTGCGGAAGAGAGTGGTTCGGAAGGTCGTACGGCGGCTGCGGGCCGTCTGCCGCTGGTCGCGCAGTTCCCCGCGCCCCTCGAGGTCAGCCTGCGACATCGAAGCCCTCCCCCGTCAGCGCGACGAAAGCGTCTTCCAAGGAGGTTTCTTCCAGCGCGAAGCCTCGCACCCTCACCCCCGCCGCCACCAACGCGGCGTTGATGTCGGCCAGTTCGCCGTCCGGCCGGTCGCAGACGACCCGGTCCTCGGCGATGACCACATCACCGACGCCCTGCTCCTTCAGCACCCTCGCCGCGTCCGTCGGGTCCGGAGTCGTCACCACCAACCTGCCCCTCGACCCCGCCGCCAGCTCCGCCACCGGGCCCTGGGTGATCAGCCGGCCCTGCGCCATCACGGCCGCATGGGTGCAGACCTGCTCGATCTCGTCGAGGAGGTGGGAGGAGAGGAAGACGGTCGTGCCGTCCGAGGCCAGTTCCCGGACCAGGGTGCGGATCTCGCGCATGCCCTGCGGGTCGAGGCCATTGGTCGGCTCGTCCAGGACGAGCAGCCGGCGCGGCTGGAGCAGCGCCGCCGCGAGACCCAACCGCTGTTTCATGCCCAGGGAGTACGCCTTGGCCTTCTTGCCCGCCGCGGCCGTCAGGCCCACCCGGTCCAGGGCCGAGGCGACCCGGGCGCGCCGGGTGCGCGGGTCGGCGGCCGGGTCGGCGCTGTCGTAGCGGATCAGGTTGTCGCGGCCGGAGAGGAAGCCGTAGAGGGCGGGGCCCTCGATGAGGGCGCCGACGTGGGGCAGCACGGCGCGGGTGGCCCGGGGCATGGGCTGCCCCAGCACCCGGGCCGTGCCGGAGGTGGGTTCGATGAGGCCCATCAGCATGCGGATGGTGGTGGTCTTGCCGGAGCCGTTGGGGCCGAGGAAGCCGAAGACGCTGCCCGCCGGGACGGTCAGGTCGAGACCGTCGACGGCGAGCTGTCCGCCGCGGTAGCGCTTGGTGAGCCCGCGGGTGGCGATGACCGGTTCCCCGGCCTCGGCCCGCGCCGCGCTCCGCTCCGGTTCCGTGGCGGACACCTCGCCCATCGGCTCCTCGTTCTCTCGACGTCCCGTACGCCTACGGGAGCTACTTCCCGGCGTCGGCCGCCTTCACGAGCGCGTCCTTGGTGACCAGGCCGGCGTAGACCTTGCCGTCGTCGGTGACGAGGGCGTTGACCAGACGGGTCGAGAAGACGGTGCCCGAGCCGAACTTGCCGTGGACCTTGTCGCCGAGGGAGTCCATGAAGCCGCCGAGGTCGCCGCCGGCACCGCCGGAGGGCACGCCCTCGCCGCCGGTGTCGAAGGTGGCGATGGTGCTCCAGCCCTCGCCGATGGTCTTCATGCCGTCGGGGCCGTTGCCGAAGTCCTCCCCGGCCTTCGGGGCGTGCTTGCCTGCCCCGCCCTTGCCGAAGGTCGTGCCGGGAGCCTCCTTCGAGCCCTGGTCGAGGTCCTTCTCCTCGGTGACCTTCGCGCCCTTGGGCGGGGTGAAGTCGAAGGTGGAGGCGGCCGGCTTGGCGAAGCTGACCTTCGTGAAACCGGCGTCGACCACGGCCGCGCCGCCGCTCGCCGGGGTCAGGGTGAACTTCAGCGGCATGCCGGTCTTCGCGTCCACGGCGATGCTGATCGCGCCGACCGTCGAGCCGGACTGCTTCGGCTCGACGACGAGCTTGTAGGCGTCGCGGCCGGCGACCTGGGCGGTGCCGTCGACGGTCACGGAGGTCGTGTCGTCGGCCGCCTTCAGGGCCTCCTCGGCGAAGTCCTTCGGCGTGGCGGGCGGCTGCTGGTCCTTGCCGCGCTCCGGGCTCGTCGAAGACGTGCCGTGGTAGACCTCGTTGGACTTGCTGTCGTAGCCCCAGACGTCCTTGCCGTTGTGGATGACGCTGTATTCGGCGGCGTTCTCCAGCAGCGACAGCTTCTGCCGGTCCGGGCCGTCGACGGCGACGCGCAGGGTGTGCGTGCCGGAGGCGAGTTCGGTGAGCTTGGCCGTCGGGTCGGCCGAGGAGCCGCCCTCGCCCTGGCCGGCGGCGCCGGACAGCAGGCCGGACTCCAGGCCGCCGAGGTTCGGCAGACCGAGGTCGGTGCTGATCTTCACCGTGCCGGACAGCTGCTCGACATCCGACTTGGCGATCTTCTCGATGAGCTGCTGTGCGGTGATCTTCGGGAGGTCGGGGTCACCGGAGTCGGCGAGCGCGGGGACCAGCCCGATCGTCGCGGCCGCCACCCCTATCACCGTGACCGGGACGACGTACCGCGCGGCTTTGCGCCGCCCGGAGCGCTGCTCGTCGACCTCCCCGGCGGTCGTGCTGTCGTCGGATGCGTACGGTGCCATGTGTGCCCTACCTCCGTGGTCGGCGGCGGCTGTCCGTGTCGTCCACGCACTCGTCCCTGAGCCGCCATTCTCACCCGAACAGGTGAGGAGTGGTGTTTTCCGTGCTCACCATCTGACCAAATCGGCCGGGGACATACGTCAGACCCGGGGCCCAACTCCGCCTACTGCTGGGGTATGACACGGAAGGGCCGCTTCTCCCCCGACCCGTAGGGGTCGTACGGGGGAGACGTGCTAGCCGGCCCGGTGCACCACCGCGTCGCACAGCTCCAGGAGCGCCGCCTTCGCGGTGCACTCCGGCAGCGATGCCAGCGCCGAACGGGCGTCCTGGGTGTAGCGGACGGTGTCCTGCCGGGCCTGCTCCAGCGCCGGGTGGGCCCGCAGCAGGCGCAGCGCCTCGGCGTGCCGTGCGTCGTCGGTGAGGTCGGAGTCGAGCAGCTCGCACAGGGCGATGTCCTCGGCGAGCCCGAGCCGGGCCGCCCGCTCGCGCAGCCGCAGCACCGGCAGCGTGGGGATGCCCTCGCGCAGGTCGGTGCCGGGGGTCTTGCCGGACTCGTGGGAGTCGGAGGCGATGTCGAGGACGTCGTCCGCGAGCTGGAAGGCGACGCCGAGCCGCTCGCCGTACTGCGTCAGGACATCCACGACCGTCTCGTCGGCGCCGGACATCATCGCGCCGAACCGGCACGACACGGCGATCAGCGAGCCGGTCTTGCCGCCCAGCACGTCCAGGTAGTGCTCGATGGGGTCGCGGCCGTCCTGCGGTCCGGCCGTCTCCAGGATCTGGCCGGTCACCAGGCGCTCGAACGCCTCGGCCTGCACCCGCACGGCCTCCGGGCCGAGGTCGGCCAGGATGTGCGAGGCGCGGGCGAAGAGGAAGTCGCCGGTGAGGACCGCGACGGAGTTGCCCCAGCGGGTGTTCGCGCTCGCGACGCCGCGGCGCACGGCGGCCTCGTCCATGACGTCGTCGTGGTAGAGCGTGGCGAGGTGGGTCAGCTCCACGACGACGGCCGACGGCACGATGCCGGGCGCATGGCGGTCACCGAACTGGGCGGAGAGCATCACGAGCAGCGGACGGAACCGCTTGCCGCCGGCCCGCACCAGATGCTGGGCGGCCTGCGTGATGAAGGGCACCTCACTCTTGGTGGCCTCGAGCAAGCCTTCCTCGACAGCCGCCAATCCGGCCTGGACATCGGCCTCCAGAGCCTGGTCCCGCACGCTCAGCCCGAACGGCCCGACGTCGGTCACGAGGGGTCTCCTGTCTGCTGTGTCTGCCGGTGGTTACGCGGATTGTCGATAGGTCGCTGCCCTCACTCGAGTCAGCGTATCCGGTCACGTTTCGATCACCGCCAGCACCCATGGCTACAGGCCGGGTGGTATCCGATCACGACCGTTATGTTTTCGATCAACCCATAAGAACAGATATTTATCGACTTACCCAGAGGTAGCGAGTTATGCACGATTTGCCGCGATGAGTCGGCGAATTCCCCTTGGCGGAAATTGCCCCACGGACTCGTGATCAGTGAGTTGAATCACCCCTTCCCCTTTTCTCCCTCCCCGCGACAGCGGCCCCTAAAGCCTTCCCCCGAAAGCCAGTTGAGGCTTGGCTTCCGCAAAGGATCAAGCGGCCCAAACGCCCCCGACCAAGGTCAACCGCGCGATATGTGACTGAGGTGCTTGTTCCCGACATGTGCTCTCGCATACGTTCCGGCCCTGTCCGGCGGACGCCTAATCCTGCCGCCGCCCGGACTCCCCACAGGAACCGACTCACTCACGCGTGGCAGGAGCGGGGGACCCAGGTAAGTCGCCGGTCCGCACAGCGGCCCGGCTCGGGGTGAAGCCGCGTACGGCACACAGCGCCGTACGCGGCCGGGCACCTCCCGGCCCGAACCCGACAGCTCACCTCGCAGGCGCCGGAGAGGAACATCGCCATGGCCGCACGAGGCAAGCACCGTCGTCCCAGAACCAACCCGCTGACCCGAGGCATCGTCGCCGCCGGTACCGGCGGAGCAGCACTCACCCTTCCGCTTCTCGGCGCCACGCACGCGAGCGCCGCCGAGCCCCAGAGCGCACCCGCCGCCGCACAGTCCGTGCAGCGGGCGGCCCAGCCCGCCAAGTCCCTCACGTACACCGTGGTCAAGGGCGACTCGCTCGCCCGCATCGCGGCCACGTACGACGTCTCGGGCGGCTGGAAGCAGCTCTACAAGGACAACCGCGCCGCCGTCGGCGACAACCCGAAGCTGATCCACCCGGGTCTGAAGCTGACGGTGAAGACCACCAAGACGGACGCGGCGAAGAAGACGGCGACCAAGTCGTCCGCCCCCGCCAAGCCGGCCGCCAAGCCCGCCGGCGGCGTCGCCAAGGCCACCCAGGCGTCCGCGAAGACCTACGCGAACGACCTCGACGGGTGGATCCGCGAGTCGCTGGACATCATGGCGCAGAAGGGGATCCCCGGGTCCTACGAGGGCATCCACCGCAACGTCATGCGCGAGTCGTCCGGCAACCCCCTGGCGATCAACAACTGGGACTCCAACGCCGCCAAGGGCACCCCGTCGAAGGGTCTGCTCCAGACCATCGACCCGACCTTCCAGGCCTACCACGTCGAGGGCACGTCGTGGGACCCGTACGACCCGGTCGCCAACATCACCGCGGCCTGCAACTACGCGGCCGACCGCTACGGCTCGATCGACAACGTCAACGGCCCGTACTGAGCCGTCCCGCCCAGCAGTCGCTCGAGGACGACGGCGATGCCGTCGTCCTCGTTCGACAGGGTGACCTCGTCGGCCACGGCCTTGAGTTCGGGATGGGCGTTGGCCATCGCGACGCCGTGGCCGGCCCAGTCGAACATCGGGATGTCGTTGGGCATGTCGCCGAAGGCGATGGTGTCCGCCGGCCGCAGCCCCAGATGCTCGGCGGCCAGCGCCAGACCCGTGGCCTTGGTGATCCCGCACGGCTGGAGCTCGACCGTGCCGGGCCCCGACATCGTCACCGTGGCCAGCGAGCCGACCACCGAGCGGGCCGTCGCCGCCAACTCGTCGTCCGACAGATGGGGATGGCGCAGCAGCACCTTGCTGATGGGCTCGCCCCACAGCTCCTCGCGCCGCTCGACCCGCACGGCGGGCAGGGTCGGGTGCGGCATCAGATACCCCGGCTCGATCAGCGTGAGCCCGTCGACCCCGTCCTGGTCGACCGCCGCGTACACCTGCCCCACCTCGGCCTCGATCTTGCCGAGGGCGGTCTCGGCCAGCTCCCGGTCCAGCGTGATGGACCACAGCAGCCGGTCCGCGCCGGCGTCGTACACCTGCGCGCCCTGCCCGCACACCGCGAGCCCCGTGCACCCGAGGTCGTCCAGGAGCGGCCGCACTCTCGGCGCCGGCCGGCCCGTCACCACGAGGTGCTGGGCACCGGCGTCCGCCACCCGCGCGAGCACGGCAAGGGACCGGTCGGAGAGGGTGTCGTCGCCGCGCAGCAGCGTCCCGTCCAGGTCGGTGGCGATGAGTGAATATGCGATGGGTGCGGCCATGATCAGAGAATACGGACAGTGCGGCCCTTCGTTTCATCGCACGGTGGACGCCGATTGCCCGGTTGAAGCCCTCTGCACCGATTGGCAACAACATGCTCCGCTACCTACCCGTGGGACCGCATAGAGCGGTACCTTCCAAGTGTCCAGGGGGGACTTGATCGGGGGGTCAGGTTGAGCAGTGGGCGCATTCGCGTGGCTGGGCCCGGGGAGCTCGGCGAAGGGGAGAGGGAGCGCTGGCGTGCGCTGCGCGCCGCCTCGGAGGCACCGCGCAACCCTTTCATGGAGCCGGAGTTCACCGATGCCGTCGGCCGGGTCAGGCCCGGGGCCCGGGTGGCCGTGGTGTACGAGGGGTTGGAGCCGGCCGGCTTCCTGCCCTACGAGCGGGGCCCGTTGGGCCAGGGCCGGGCGATCGGGCTCGGCGTCTCGGACGCGCAGGGCGCGATCCTGCGGCCCGGCCTCGACGTGGAGACGGGCGAACTGCTGAGGGCCTGCTCGCTGTCGAGCTTCGCCTTCGACAATCTGGAGGCCGAGCAGCGGCTGTTCGTCCGGTACGCGGCCGAGGAGTACGCCACCTACGTCATCGACGTGGAGAAGGGCTACGAGACGTACGAGTCGGTGCTGCGCGCGCAGTCGCCGAAGTTCCTGAAGACCACGCTGGCCAAGGAGCGCAGGCTGGGCCGGCAGGCCGGCGAGCTGCGCTTCGTGTTCGACGAACGCGATCCGGCCGCGCTGCGCACGCTCATGGAGTGGAAGTCCGCGCAGTACCGCAGGACCGGCCGCCGGGACCGCTTCGCCCAGGAGTGGATCACCCGGCTCGTCGGGCAGCTGGCCCGGACCCGGGCGCCGGAGTGCAGCGGCACGCTGTCCGTGCTGTACGCCGGTGAGCGGCCCGTCGCCGCGCACTTCGGTCTGCGTTCGGCCTCGGTGCTGGCCTGCTGGTTCCCGGCCTACGACCCGGAGTTCGCGAAGTTCTCGCCGGGTCTGGTGCTGCACCTGCGGATGGCCGAGGCGGCGGCCGCCGAAGGCATCGGCACGCTCGACCTGGGCAGGGGCGCGGCCGAGTACAAGGACGCGCTGAAGACGGGCGAACTGCCCGTGTACGAGGGTGCGGTGACCCGTCCGGGGGTGGGCGCGGCACTGCACTGGCTGAGCCGCGAACCGGCACGCCGCGCGCACAGCTTCGTCCGCAGCAGGCCCCGGCTCGCGTCGCTGGCCGCCCGGACGCTGAAGGGCGCGGCTCGGCTGCGCCGTACCTGACTTCACGAGGGGGGTGGGCGCATGGCCCGTTCGGCGCGTGCGCAGGAGGAGATACGGCGGTTCCTGGACATCGGGATGGTGCAGGTCGCCGAGCTGGACCTCGACGGTGACGAGGCGGTGCTCAGACCCGGCCCGGGGAGTCCGCCGGTGACGACCGGAGAGGTGTTCGTCCTGGTCAGGAGGGGCGGGCGGCCCGTGGGCACGCTGCTCGGGCGGGTACCGGAGGGGGCTTATCCGAAGGCCGTGCTGGCGGACCGGGCTCGGGCGGCGTGCGGGCCGGCCGTCCTGGGCGGACCCGGGAAGCCGCCGTTCACGACCGTCGTCGTCGCGACCCGGGAGCGGGCCGGGCAGCTGGCCCGGGCGCTGGACTCGCTGCTGGCGCAGGACCATCCGCGGTTCGAGATCGTCGTCGTCGACAACGCCCCGGTCACGGACGAGACGCGGGAGCTGATCGAGCGGAAGTACGCCGAGCGCGTGCGGTACGTCTGTGAGCCCGTTCCGGGGCTCGCAGCCGCCCACAACGCCGGGCTGGAGGCCGTGCGCGGCGAGGTGGTCGCCTTCACCGACGACGACGTGGTCGCCGATCCGCGCTGGCTGGCCGAGCTGACCGCGCCCTTCGCCGCCGACGCCGGACTGGGGTGCAGCACCGGGCTGATCCTGCCGGCGCGGCTGACGACCCCGGCCCAGGTGCTGCTGGAGAGCCACGGCGGCTTCGCCAAAGGCTTCACTCCAAGGACGTACGACCCGGCGCACCCGCCGGGCGACGAGCCGCTGTTCCCGTTCACGGCCGGGCGGTTCGGCTCGGGCGCGAACATGGCGTTCCGCACTGCGGTGCTGCGCTCCGTCGGCGGTTTCGACCCGGCCACCGGGGCCGGCACGGCGGCCCGGGGCGGCGACGACCTCTACGGCTTCGTCCGCGTCCTGGCCCAGGGCCACCGGCTGCACTACACGCCGTACGCCCTGGTGTGGCACCACCACCGGGAGACCTGGCGGGATCTGGAGACCCAGGCGTACGGCTACGGCGCCGGGCTCACGGCCTACCTCACCGCGGTGCTCGTGAACCGGCCCGCGCTGCTGCCGGCGTTCCTCGCGCGGCTGCCCCGCGGCCTCGCCCACGCCCGCACGCTGACGGCCGTGCGCGACACGGACGCAGCGGGCGGCGCCGGCACGCCGGGCGACCACGACGAGCGGACGCACCCCTGGCCGCGGCGGCTGTCGCGGTTGCAGCGCCGGGGGATGGTCTACGGGCCGGTCGGCTATCTGCGGGCGCGGTACGCGCTGCGCGCGGCGGTTCGGGAGAACACGGCTCGGCGGGAGAAGACCGCGCAGGGGGAGAAGACCGCCCGGCGAGAGAAGACCGCTCGGCGGGAGAAGACCGCTCGTCAGAGCGAGAAGACCGCTCGGCGGGAGAAGACCGCTCGTCAGAGCGAGAAGACCGCTCAGGGGGAGAAGACCGCCCGGGAGGCAAGATGACGACGACGGCACGATCACGTGGTGAAGGGCCGATATCGTCCTCGGGCACTCCGGCCATCCCCGTCTTCCTCTACCACGCCGTGATGGACGACCCGCCCGGGTGGATCGCCGAGTTCACGGTCACGCCACGGCAGTTCGCGGCGCATCTCGACGTCATCGCCGGCAGTGGGCGTACGCCTGTCACGATCAGCGCGGTCGCCGATCACCTGGCCGGGCGTGCGCCCCTGCCGCCCCGGCCCGTGCTGCTCACGTTCGACGACGGGTTCGCCGATCTGCCCGGCCCGACCGCCGAGGTCCTGGCCGCGCGCGGACTGCCCGCCACCGCCTATCTCACCACCGGCGCCATCGCCCCGGGCGGCCGCAGTCTGCTGCCGCCCGCCCCGATGATGACCCTGGCCCGGGCATCGGAGCTGGAACGTTCCGGCATGGAGATCGGCAGTCACACGGTCACGCACGCGCAGCTGGACACCCTGTCCGCCAAGGCCCTGACGTACGAACTGCGCACCTCCAAGGCCGTGCTGGAGGACGCCCTCGGGCACGAGATCCGGCACCTCGCCTATCCGCACGGCTACAACAGCCCCCGGGTGCGGGCCATGTCGGCCCGGGCGGGCTACGAGACGGCGACGGCGGTGCGGCACGCGCTCAGCTCCGACCGCGACGAGCGGTACCGCATCGCCCGGCTCATCGTCCGGCGCACCCACACCGTCGCCGACGTCGAGGGCTGGCTGGCAGGGGTGGGCGCGCGGGTCGCGCCGTACCACGACGGGCCGAAGACGATCGCCTGGCGCTGGTACCGGCGGGCCCGTGCGGTGCTGCACGGGCCCGAGTTCGCGGGGTGACCTCCGGCGGGAACTACCGCAGCGGCTGGTTGAGGTAGGGGTCGGCGACCGCCTTGCGCAGGCTGTCCCAGGCCGCGTCGTTCGCCAGCGCCAGGTTGCAGTGCGGTCCGGGGTCGCGGTAGTTCCACTGGAGGGCGGCCTTGACGCCGTCCAGGCCCTTCAGCACCCCGGGCACCTGCGCGTACCACTCGGCCTGCCGCTGCGGGCGGTTCGCGTCCGCGGCGGTGCCGAACTCGGAGAGCATCAGCGGCTTGTCGTCGGAGATGTTCTCCCGGATCCAGTCGTGCGTGGCGGCTTGCGTCTGCGCGAAGGTCAGCCAGCCGGCGTCGTGGCAGCGGTAGTAGTTGTACTGGTTGTAGCCGACCCAGTCGACGTAGTCGTCGCCCGGGTACATCTTCTTGATCTCGTCCGCGTGATCGAGGTACCCGGTGGTGATCCACGTCCACACCACGTTGTCCACGCCCAGTGCGCGGAACCGGTCGTGGATGTGCCGGTAGGCCTTCACATAGTCGGCGGGCGTGCCGTTGGCGGGGGTGCGGGTGTCCATCTCCAGGTCGAAGGAGAGGAACACCTTCTTGCCGTAGTCCTTGATGCGCCGGGCCTGGACGTCGATGACCTCGTCGTCCAGCTCGCCGGAGGCGATCTGTTTCCAGGTCGGCTGCTGCTGCTTCGTGCCGCCCCACCACTTGCTCTCCCAGGAGAGCAGCAGCAGGTGGTCCTCGCCGACGCGCCGCTCCTCCGGGGTGAGCAGCTGTCCCTCGCGCCGGGTGCCGGCGGGCAGGGACATGTCGTGGTACGTGTACACGATGTCGAGTTCGCGGCCCACGCGCTTCTCGTAGGCGCGCACCTTCTCCGGGAGGTCGTCCCGCTCGTGCGGCACGAACGCGCCGAACCAGGCACCGCAGGGCGGTTCGAGGAGGGCCGTGGGGCGGCAGTCCGCCCCGGCGCCGGCGGCGCCCGAGTCCGGCCCCGTCGCGTCGCGCAGGGCGAACGCGGCGACCAGGACGGCGCTGACGACGGTGGCGGACGTGATCAGCAGGCGGCGCCGGCCCGATGCCGACGGGCCGGCGGACCGCTCCTGGTGCGGTTCTTTTCGGTGCTGTCCTCCGGTCGTGCTCGGCGTACGGCGAAAGGGACGGTGGGGGCGGTTGAACCTCACTGAGCGGAACCCTTCGGTGTCCTCGGCCGCGGGGAGGCGCGCAGGGGCGGGCAGAACGCGGCGAGTGTGGTCAGCAGCGTCAGCGTCAGCAGCACCCGCTGCGCGCTGAAGGTGTGCGTGGCGATCAGCACGGTCGCGACGAGCATCAGCGCGCCGATGCTCAGGAACAGCGTCAGCATCAGCCGTTCCAGCAGGTCGGAGTGGCGTGCGAAGTCCGGGTCCCGGCGCTCCACGGGCCCTTCGGCGGGCCGCGCCCCCAGGGCGGGGGCGCAGACTCTGACTACGGCCGCGCCCGGGCCCGCCGCCAGGAAGAGCACGACCGCCGCGCCCCGCAGCGGTGATCCGCCGGGCAGGGCGAGCGCGGCCAGCGCCAGCCAGCCGCCGAACGGGGGCAGCATCCGGACCACGAGTTCCTGCGGTGTCATCGCTCCGCTCCCCCTGACTGCTTCAGCACGTAGAGCCACCCGGCGCCGTTCTCCGCCACCAGCCGGAACCGCGGCGAGGCGGCGACGGACGTCCGGATGCGGTCCAGCTGCGCCTCGTCGAGCTGCCCGTTCATCTCGGAGTTGGCCAGCTGCCCCTGGGTGAGCAGGAAGTAGGCCCGGCCCGGCCGCTCCACCCCGGCCATGTCCCGCGCGAGGGTGGCGGCGGGGCTGCCGACGATCCGGTCGACGTGACTGCGGGCGTCGTCGAGGAACCAGTAGTGGTCGACGCGCCAGTAGGAGGCGTACGCGTCCGGGTAGTTGCGGTTGGCGGCCACGACCAGCGAGCCCTCGGGGGCCTGCTCGAAGAGCTGCCGTACCAGGGCGACTTCCTGCGGTGGGAAGTAGTTGATCCGGTCCTTGCCCGAGTAGGCCGGGACGAACGCCAGGGTTCCGCCGAGCAGCGCGGCCAGCGGCACCCAGGTGCCGGTCCCCCACCGGCGGGCCTCGGCGGGGCCGGTGGCCTGCCGGTTGCCGGGCTGCTGTGCGGTGGAGCCGGTGGCGGTCTGCCGGTTGCCGGCCTCCTGTGCGGCGGCGTCGGCGGCCAGCGTGCGGACCTTGGGCAGCAGCGCCGCGGCGGCGAAGAAGGCGGCGCCGGGCAGCATGAACAGCAGCACCCGGAAGATCATCTCGCTGCCGTAGCTGCTCGCCGCGAACATCGGCAGCGGGGCCGCCGCGACCAGCAGCAGGGGCCGGGCGCGATGGCGCAGCACCCGCTGGCGCAGCACGCCGACGGCCGCGAGCAGCAGCACGGAACCGGACAGCAGCCGGGCCGCCCAGGACGTGGCGATCGCTCCGGTGCCGGTCGGGGTGGCGCCGTAGCCCGTCTCGACGTTGGCCCCGACGTCGCCGATGGAGCGGATCATGTCGGGCATCGCCGCGGACAGGAAGGGCAGCGCGGCCGTGAGGCACCAGGCCAGGAAGATCACCACGGTCGTGACCACCGGCACCCAGTCGCGGTAGCGGCGGCTCAGGCACAGGGCGAGCAGGCAGACGGCCAGCATGCCCGGCGTGAGCTGGTGGGAGATGACGATGGCCACGATCATGACCGTGAGCACCACCGTCCACACGGCCTGCCGCGGCCGGCCCCGCCGCACCGCCGACCGGCCGAAGCGCCGCAGGACGACGGCGAGCACGCCCACGTGCAGCGCGTACGCCACCGACTGGGGGGAGAAGTAGTCCTGCCCGACCCAGTTGGCGACGTAGAAGAGCCAGACCGCCGTCCAGATCAGCCGCCGGTCCTCGGTGAAGGTGCGGTAGATCAGCAGCAGCGGGAGCAGCAGCATCAGGCTGGAGGCCAGCGGCCACCAGGCCATGAACATCGCCGCCGAGTCCACGCCCAGCAATCGCTGCAGGGCGGCCTGGGCGGCGAAGAAGCCCGGCCATTGGTCGTACACGGCCATGTCGCCGACCTGATCGGCCGTCTGCAGACCGCCGGCCGTGAGCAGATGGTCGATGACCGCCTCGTGCTTCCACGCCCAGGCGTACAGCGGGGTCGGGTAGAGCACCGCCTGCGTGGCCCGCTCCATCACCAGCAGACCGAGCACGTACGCCGCCGACCAGGCGGCCGGCCGGCGCGCGTCGCGGACCGTGAACCAGAAGCCGGTGGTGAGTACCGCGAGCCCCGCCCAGAAGGCCGGGTGCAGCGCGCTGACCAGCCCGTAGTCGTCGAGCCGCGAGACGTCGGTGTGCCGCATGGCGTACACCCACAGGGCGAGCGCGACGAGCAGCGGAACGCCGGGCCGGGCAAGGGCGCCCCGCCAGGACCAGGCGGGGGGCAGGTCGGACAGATCCGTCACGGGCGCGTGGACGGGGCTGGAGGACTCCGAGGAGGAGGGGCTGGAGGACTGACTGGCCGTCTCGGGGCCGCTGCCGGAGGTGTTCGCGCCGCCCCGTGCGGGTGTGGGTTCCGGCGTGGATCTCTCCCTCGGTGTGGTTGGCGGACGCACGGTGGTTCCCCCCTGGCGGTTGCTCTCTTCGGCTCTGTCTCGGCTCTGCTGGGCTTGTTCGGCCCTGAGCCCGGATCGGTGTCGGCTTCGGGTGTGATCAGTCGCTGGGCCGCCCGGTCGGTGGTCCGGCGGCCGTTCGGTCGACCAGGGGGTCTGGTGAGGCCGTGGTGCGGGACCGTGCCCACGCCGACGCGGCGCGATGGAGCGGCAGGAGCAGCGCGAGGGCGACGAGCAGGGGCGGCGCGAGGGGTGCGAGCGCGTCGCGCCACACCCAGCCGCCGACCGCGACGAGATACAGAACCCCCCAGCGCCCCGGCCACGTCAGCCGCCCGCCCGCCCTCACGAGCAGCAGCCCCAGCGGCAGGAGACACAGCAGCTGGCAGACCGGCGGCGCCCAGCGCAGCAGCGGCTCGGGCCCGTCGAGCCCGACCGCGTCCGCAAGGAAGCCGGCCGTCTTCTCATACAACGCCCCGTCCACCGGCCGCGGTTCCCGTCCGAGGGCGACCGGTGCGGCGTACAGGGCGAGCAGCGCGGCGGCCAGTGCCGTGCCGGGCAGCCACGGGTCGCGCCGGGTGCTCAGCGTGATGGCGGCGACGAACACCACGAGCAGCAGGCCGCCCGCGGTGAGCGACGGCAGGGGCAGGCCCTCCAGCAGCCGGCGTCCGGTCAGGGCGGCCCGCGAGGCGCCGTCGAGCCACGGCAGGTCCCGCAGCGGGGCGAGGAAGAAGACGCAGGCCACCGCGAGCAGACTCCACAGGGCGCCGCGCAGCCGCCGCTCCTGCGGCTCCTGGTCCGGTTCCCGGGGCTCGTGGGGCGGGGGTTCCCTGGTCGGTCCCTCCGGTCGCACGATCAGCGCCAGTGTGTCCGCCTGGAGCGCCTCGCGTTCGTAGCCGGGGCGCCCGATGAACAGCGTGACCGTGTCCTGGTCGCCGTCCCTGGGCTGGTAGGCGGCCCGGCGGGCCCAGGTCGTGCCGTACCCGGCGGTGGCGTTGAGTTTCGCCCAGTGGGTGCCGTAGGCGGGGTCGTCGGGCGTACGGGCGGGGGGTGCGCTGTCGTCGTGGCGCAGGGCCGCGCGCAGTCCCACCATGGAGACGACGGCGATCAGCGTCATGCTCAGCAGCACCGCCCAGCCGGCGCCCGCGATCCCCGCCGGAGTGAACAGCACGGCGGCGCTGCCCAGCACCAGGGCACACATGGCCCCTTGGAGCGCGGCCAGCACACCCGTGCGCCCCTGGACGCGCAGCACGCCGATGTACAGCTCCACCACCACCCGTGGCAGGGCGCCGAGGGCGAGCAGCCGCAGCACGGTCGAGCCGTGCTCGGCGTAGTCCGGGCTGAACGGCGTGAGGATGTACGGGGCGAAGACGACCAGCACGGCCACGACCGGGACCAGCAGCAGCGTCATGCGCCGCAGGGCGCCCCGGACGCCGTCGGCGAGCTGGCGCGGGTCGTGCGAGGCGTGCGCGGTGAGCGAGGAGGCCATGTTGATGGCCATGAACTCCATCGTGCCGCCGACGGTGTAGGCCACGTAGAAGTAGCCGTTCTCGGCGGCGCTGAAGCGGACGGCGACCATCACCGGCAGCAGGTTGATCATCGCCAGGCTGAACAGGGCGCCCAGCGAGTCCCCGGCCAGGAAGCGGCCCATGTCTTTGATCTTCGGGGGTTCCTTGTCGCGGTCGGCCGCCGCCTGCCGCGGGATGAGCCGGCGGAAGATCAGCCAGCCCAGCGGCAGCGTGGAGAAGGCGATCGCCACCGCCCAGGAGACGAAGATGCCGAGGACGGGCAGCGTCCCGGCGAAGACGGCCAGGAGGGCCAGCTTCCCGACCGAGAAGACCGCGTTCCCGGCGGGCACCCACTCCGCCTTGCGCAGTCCGGTGAGCACCCCGTCCTGGAGGGTGAGCAACGCCCACGCCACACAGGCCGCGACGAACACCGCGCCCGCCACGGGTGTGCCCAGAGGGGCGTAGGACGCTCCCCAGGCGTCGAGCGTGAGCAGGAATACGGCGGCGGCGAGCGCCACGACCAGCGAACTGGCCACGTACGTGCCCCACACCAGACGCCCGGTCTCCCGTCCCGCGCGCGGGACGAAGCGGACGACGGCGCCGATCATCGTCGTCGCGGTGATGCTGGCGAGCAGCCGCATCGCGGCGATCGCGGCCGAGCCCTGACCGACGGCCTCCTCCGTGTAGTAGCGGGCGGCCACCAGCCAGAATCCCAGGCCCAGTACGGCGGAGACACCGGTGCTGAGCATGAGGAAGTAGGCGTTCTTGAACAGCGAGTCGTGGGTGTGGTCGGCGCCGGCAGGCTTCGGTCCGCCGCCGTCGGTGCGCGCGGCGGCGGGCTCGTGCACCTGGATCTCAGCCACGGGACTGTCCCAGCCCTCCCGCTGTCGGCCTGTTCCCGGGCAGTTCTCCCGGCGCCGCGACGGGCTGCGCACCGGAGCGCTCCAGCACCTCGACGACCGTGCGCGCCCGCAGCGGGTCCACGGGCAGCGCGTGCCGCGCGAACCAGCGGGCCGCCTCGGGGGCCGGTGAGGGGTCGGTGAACTCCGCACCGGCGTAGTCGTCCAGGGGCGGGTCGTAGAGGTAGCCGACGACGATGCCCTGGCGCGCCAGCGCCGCGATCGCCGCGTCCCGGTCGGCCACGAACAGCGGGACGCGGAACAGCGGCTGCGTCCCGTGGCCCTGTCGCGGCTTCGCCCAAGGCGTGGACAGCAGCAGTTCCGTGCCCGCCCGGCAGGCGTCCAGCACGTCGTCCAGCCGGTCGAGCTTGTGGCCGATGCGCCGCAGCCGCAGCCGGCCGGGCTCCAGGCGGTAGTCGTGCATGTCGACGCGCACCCACGGGTGGTGGGCGTCGAGCCCGGGCGTCTCACGGGCGGCGAGGGCGAGTTCGTCCGGGCGCAGCGGCATCCGGATCTCCTCGCGGTCCGCCAGCCCCAGCAGCCGGATCGCGGCCCAGGCGGCGCGCCGCAGCCGCAGCCCGCGCACCGCCGCCTCCGCGTACGGCCGCACCAGGTAGGCGAGTTCGGCGCTCGCCCGGCGCGGCGCGAGCAGTCCCGCGCAGGTCTTCCCCACCGCCTCCCGTAACCCGGGGTCGGCGAGCGAGAGCATGCCTCCGGCCTTCGCCCCGACGTGCTTGGACAGGCTGAACACCGACGCCTCGCCCCACGCGCCGACCGGCCGGTCACCCACCCGGCTGCCGATCGCGTGCGCCCCGTCCTCGAACAGCGGGATCCCCAGCGCGTCGCACTTCCGCCTCAGGCGCGGCGCCGGGTCCGGGTTGCCGTACAGGTTCGTCGTGAGCACGGCCGACACCGAGCCCCACACCTCGTCCGGCACGGCATCGAGGTCGATGGACGCGTCGAGCGGGTTCAACGGCGCCTGCACCGGGCGCAGTCCGGCCGCCAGCACGACGAAGAAGATCACGTCGTCGTTGACCGGCGACATCAGCACGCGTCCGCCGGGCGGGCACCAGTGGCGCAGCGCCACGTACAGCCCGAAACGGCACGACGGTACATACACACATTCCCGGCCGAGCCGGACGCGCATGGTCTCTTCCAGCCGCTTCGGCTGTGCACCACGCCGCACCGAACCCGGACCGGCCTCCCCTATGGCCATCCGCCCCCCAGATGTGCCGTGGGAAAGCCCCCTCCCCGAGGCCTTCCGGCACCCGCCCAGAGTCGCCCCGTTCGCACCGCTCCGTCAAGATTGCGTCGCGTCCTGTGGATAACTTCCGGCACGTACGAATGTGGCGTCCCGTCCGACCCGCCGGAGTCGCCCCGTCCGGTCCCACCCGGACCCACCTGCCCCGTTCGTCCCCGTCCACCTCCTCGGACTCTGCCCAGGACCGGTGTGTCACCCGTAACGTGTGGCACGACCACGAATACGTGGTGACGACTTGGCACACCCGAAAGCGAGGCAGCACCCGATGCCCCCCTTCGATGTCCCCGAGGGCGACCCCTTCGGCCCGCACAATCTGCCGTATGGCGTGTTCTCCCTGCCCGGCTCGTCCCACCGGACCGTGGGCGTCCGGCTCGGCGACCATGTGCTGGACGCGGGCGCCGCGGCCCACGCGCTCGGCTCGCCGTACGCCTCCCTGCTCGCCCGGCCCACCCTCAACGCGCTGCTGGCCGCCGGGCGCACGACCTGGTCGGACGTGCGCCGGGCGCTGACCGCCTGGGTGACCGTGCCGTCCCACCGCGAGACCGTCGCACCCCTGTTCCACCCCCTGTCGTCGGTGAACCTGCACCTGCCGTTCGAGGTGGCGGACTACGTCGACTTCTACGCCTCCGAGAACCACGCCCGCAACGTCGGGCAGATCTTCCGCCCCGACGCGGAGGACTCCCTCACCCCCAACTGGAAGCACCTGCCCATCGGCTACCACGGCCGCTCCGGCACGGTCGTCGTCTCCGGCACGGAGATCGCACGGCCGTCCGGCCAGCGCAAGGCCCCCACGGACGCCGCTCCCGTCTTCGGCCCGTCCGTCCGCCTGGACATCGAGGCCGAGGTCGGTTTCGTGGTCGGCGTGCCGTCCCGGATGGGCGCGCCGGTGGCCCTCGGCGACTTCCGTGAGCACGTGTTCGGGCTGTGCCTCCTCAACGACTGGTCCGCCCGCGACATCCAGGCCTGGGAGTACGTGCCCCTCGGCCCGTTCCTCGGCAAGTCCTTCGCCACGTCGGTGTCGGCGTGGATCACCCCGCTGGACGCCCTGGAGGAGGCCCTCGTGCCGCCCCCGGCCCGGACGCACGAGCTGCTGCCGTACCTGGACGACAGCGACGAGGAACCCGGCGGTTACGACCTGAGGATCAGCGTCGCCGTCAACGGCCACGTCATCTCCGAGCCGCCCTTCTCCACCATGTACTGGACGGCCGCCCAGCAGCTGGCCCACATGACCGTCAACGGCGCCTCCCTGCGCACCGGCGACCTCTACGGCTCCGGCACGGTCAGCGGCCCGGCGGAGGGCGAGCGCGGGTCCCTGCTGGAGCTGACCTGGAACGGCCGCGAGCCCCTCGAACTCCCCGACGGCAAGCGGACGTTCCTGGAGGACGGCGACGAGGTGACCCTCTCGGCCTGGGCCCCGGGGCCGGACGGCGTCCGGGTGGGGCTGGGCGAGGTGACCGGGCGCGTGGTCCAGGGCTGACGACGGACGGCCGGGGGTCGTCCGGCGGTGACGGACAGCCGGGGAGGTCCAGGGCTGAGGCCGGACGGCCGGGGGTCGTCCGGCGGTGACGGACAGCCGGGGAGGTCCAGGGCTGAGGCCGGACGGCCAGGGGTGGTCGGCAGCCTGGGAGGTCCAGGGCTGACCGCGGACGGCCAACGCGCGGAGGGACGGTCGCCCCTGCGGTCCCTTCCGTTGTCGCTCGAACCCTGACGCACACCGCCCGGCCCGTCATACTGGGCGTGGGGCGGTGCGCCCGCACATGCGTCACGCTCGTCGTGGCCATCGGTGCGCACGGCGGCCGCCCTCCCCGCACCACCCGTGTCCGCCCCTCTTCCGACGAGGAACCGGAGCCCGTGGCCATGACCGTCTGCCTGCTCCTGCTGAGCATCGTCGCCGTGACGGCCGCCGTGCCCGTTCCCCGGGCGCTGACCCGGGCCGCGTGGCCCGAGCGGGAACCGGTGGTAGCGCTGTGGGTGTGGCAGTGCCTGGTCGCCACGGTCCTGCTGGCCTGCGTGACGGCACTCTCGCTGGGCGCCGCAGCCGTCTTCGGCACGGTCCGCGCCCAGTTGTTCGCCCCGGCGCCGCCCGCGGTCACCGCGGCGTACGACCTGTCCACCGCCCCGCCGTGGGCCGCCGCCCTCACCCTGCTGCTGGCCTGCGGCGCCGCCTGGACGACGGCGATGCTCGCGCGGGAGCTCGTCGAGGCGCGCAGGCGCCGCGCCCAGGCACGCGCCCATCTGCGCGAGCGCGCCCCCGACCTGCCGGCGGGCCTGTCGGCGGCCCGCGGTCCGCTGCTGGTCCTCGAGGACGAGTACCCGGACGCCTGGTGGATGCCGGGGAGCCCGCCCCAGCTGATCGTCACCACGGGCGCCCTGCACCGCCTCACCGGCCACCAGCTCGACGCCGTCCTCACCCACGAGCGCGGCCACGCCCGGGCCCGCCACGACTGGCTGCTGCACCTCTCCACCGCGCTCGCCACCGGCTTCCCCCGCATCCCGCTGTTCGCCCACTTCTGCGACCAGACGCACCGTCTGGTCGAACTGGCCGCCGACGACACGGCCTCCCGCCGCTGCGGCCACCTGACGACCGCCCTGGCCCTGATCGAGCTCAACCAGCACCGCGGCGTCCTGTCCTGCGCCTCCAGCAACCGCCTGCTGGGCGAGCGGGTCGACCGGCTCCTGGAACCGCCGCCCCGGCTGGACCGCCTGCACCGCGCCCTGACCACCACCACGGCCGCGCTCGTACCGCTGCTGCCCCTGCTGATCGCGTTCGCCCCGGGGCTGACGGCGCTGTCGTAGCCGGGCGGGCCCGTGCCGAGGTGGCAGATCTCCCCACGGGCCGGCCGAAACCGCAGCTCAGCAGTCGAACAGGTCACACTCCCGGTGGCGCAACATTCCCGCAACACCACTTTTCCTATCGGATAGATATGGTCCGACCCATGCCCAGTGACCGCATCCGAGACCACGCCGGACAGGGAGCCGCGACCACCGTCGCCGCCCACCGCGCGCGGCGACGGCTGCGCGCCGACCGGGCCCGGCAACTGGCCGACCTGCTCCGCCAGCAGGCGCTCACCGGCGCCTTCCCCGGCGGCACGCTCCCCCACGAGTCGACCCTCGCCACCGAGTACGGCACCAGCCGCAACACGGTCCGCGAGGCGCTCGACCTGCTGCGGGCCGAGGGTCTCGTGGAGCGTCAGCCCGGCGTCGGAACCGTGGTCGTGGCCCACAAGTACCCCCACGGCCTCGACCGCCTGATGGGCCTCGCGGAAACCCTGCGCGAACACGGGCGGGTCACCAACGAGGTCCGCACCGTGGGCCCCGCCCCGGCACCGGCCCCGGTCGCCGACCGCCTCCGGCTCGCGCCCGGCACCGACGTCCTCTACATCGAACGCCTGCGCAGGCTCGGCGGGCTGCCCCTGTCCCTCGACCTGACCTACATCCCCCTCGACATCGGCACCGAACTGCTCGGCGCCGACCTGGAGAACACCGACGTCTTCCGCCTCCTGGAAGCCGTCACCGGCCAGCACCTCGGCCACGCCGAGATCACCCTGGAAGCGGTCAGCGCGGACACCCACTCGGCCGCCGTGCTCGAGGCCCCGCGCGGCGCCGCCGTCCTCATGCTGGAACGCCTCACCCACCTCGCGGACGGCCGCCCGGTCGACCTGGAGTTCATCCGTTTCCGCGGCGACCGCATCACCATGAGCGGCCTGCTGCACCGGACCCGGTAACCACCCCGCTCGCGCACACTCCTGGAGACAGCCATGCCCTTGGCGCCCCAGCGGGCCGACGTGCCCGTGACCATCGACGAGTCGAAGTGCATCGACGGCTGCACGCTCTGCGTGGACATGTGCCCGCTGGACTCCCTCGCCATCGACGAGCGCAACGGCAAGGCCTACATGCACGTCGACGAGTGCTGGTACTGCGGCCCGTGCGCGGCCCGCTGCCCCACCGGAGCCGTCACGGTCAACATGCCCTATCTGCTCCGGTGAGAGGACCGAACCATCATGAAACGCACAGTCGTCGCCACGTCCGCCGCCGTACTCCTGCTCCCGCTCAGCGCCTGTGGCGGTGACGCCGAGGCGGGCAGCGGCTCCACGGTCACCGTCACCGTCGGCTACCAGTCCAGGACGATCAACACCGTCACCGCGGGCACCCTGCTGCGCTCGCTCGGCGCCTTCGAGAAGCAGCTGAACTCCCTGCACGACGGCGTCCGCTACAAGGTGGACTGGCAGGACTACGCCACCGGCGCCCCCATCACCGCCCAGATGACCGCGGGGAAGATCGACATCGGCTCGATGGGCGACTTCCCGCTGCTCATCAACGCGGCCCGCGGCAAGCAGCTGAACAGCCCCACCCGCCTGGTCTCGGTCACCGGCTACAACCTCCGCGGCGGCCTCAACACCATCGTCACCGCGCCCGGCTCCAAGCTGACCTCGCTGAAGGACCTGAAGGGCAAGAAGGTCTCCACGAGCGTCGGCTCGGCCGCCGACGGCACTCTCGTACGGGCCCTGCAGCGCGCCGGCATCGACCCGAACGGCGGCATCGAGAAGCTCAACCAGCAGCCCTCCGTCGGCGCCTCCGCCCTGGCGGCGGGCAGCACGGACGCGCTCTCCCAGTTCGTCGCCTGGCCCGGCCTGCTCGCCTTCCAGGGCAAGGCGAAGGCGATCTACGACGGTGCCCGGCTGAATCTGCCCACCTTCCACGGCGTCACCGCCCGCGAGGAATTCGCGAAGGAGCGCCCGGCCGTGCTGGAGGCGTTCCTGAAGGCCCAGGCGGAGGCGACCGACTACCTGAACGACCACCCGGTGGACGCCGCCGAGAAGGTCGCGAAGGCGACGGGCCTGCCCGCCGAGGTCGTCTACCTCTACAACGGCGATCACGGCATCGCCACCTTCGACCCGGCCATCAAGCCCCAGCTCGTCTCCGCGCTGAAGCAGGACGTGTCGATCCTCAAGTCGGCGAAGCTCACCGGCGACGTGGACGTCGACTCCTTCGTCGACGACGGGTACGTGAAGAAGGCGCTCGGACCGGCGGCGTACGCGAAGCATCTCGCCACGAAGCCCGCGCCCGCCGCGAGCGAGGCCTGGCCCAAGGGCGCCTCGAAGACCGTCACGTTCGACTCCCCCTCCGAGCTGTTGCGTTACGTCGCCGGACACCGCGACGCCCTGCGCGCCGCCTACGTTCCCGACACCACCACCGGCACCCTCTGGTTCGCCGACAAGGCCGTGTGGGTGGCCGACGGCGACAAGCTGCTGCCCTTCGTCGCCCCCGACACCGCGCAGACGTACGTCGCCGGGCACGGCGGGGCGCGGGTCGTCCCGTACGCCGACGCCCTGGAGCGGGCGTCGTGAAGCGGTACGCGCTCCGCGTGGTGTCGCTGGCCGCCGCGCTGGGGCTGTGGCAGGCGCTGACCAGTCTGAACATCGACCTGTGGCTGCGCTTCTCGCAGTTCCCGACGGTCACCGACGTGGCCCGGACCTTCGCCGCCCGGGTGTCCGGGCCGGACTACTGGACGGACCTCACCGACAGCCTCACCCGGATCCTCACCGGCTTCCTGCTGGCCGCCGTCCTCGGGGTGGCCACGGGCGTGCTCGTGGCGCGCTCGCGTCTCGCCGAGGACCTGCTCGGTCCGGTGCTGGAGGTGATCCGGCCGGTCCCGGCCATCGCCCTGGTCCCCGTCGCGATCCTGCTGTTCCCCTCCAACGAGCAGGGCATCGTCTTCATCACCTGCACCGCCGCCTTCTTCCCTGTCCTGGTCTCCACCCGGCACGCGGTGCGCGCCCTGACTCCCGTGTGGGAGGAGGCCGTGCGCACCATGGGCGGCGGCCGGTGGCGGATCCTCGGCCAGGTCGTGCTGCCGGGCGCGCTGCCCGGTGTGTTCGGCGGTCTGTCCGTCGGCATCGGCGTCTCGTGGATCTGTGTGATCTCCGCCGAGATGATCTCCGGCCAGTACGGCGTGGGATACCGCACCTGGCAGGACTACACCGTCGTCGACTACCCCGGCGTGTTCGTCGGCATGGTCACCATCGGCGTCCTCGGCTGGCTCACCTCCACGGCCGTGGAGCTGCTGGGCCGCCGCCTCACCCGCTGGCTGCCCCGCACCGCGAACGTGCCCGGGGCCCGGCCGCCCCGGCCCGACCGGTCCGTGACGCCGGCACCGGCCGCCCCCGCCACCGCCCCCGGCGGGACCCGAACCGAGGAGGCACGCGATGAGCACCTCGTCTGAGACCGTCTCGAACACCCCGGCCGGGGAGGTGAAGGACACCTTGCCCAAGCCGGCCCCCGAGGCCGTCCCCGGCACCCCGGTGCGCGGCACCCGGCTCACCCTCACCGGCGCCTCCCTCGGCCGCCCCGGCGCGCCCGCCCTGGACAAGGTCGACCTGGACGTCGCCCCCGGCGAGATCCTCACCGTCGTCGGCCCGTCCGGCTGCGGCAAGTCGACCCTGCTGCGCACCCTGGCCGGCCTGCTGTCGCCGCTCGCGGGCGAGATCGCCCAGGACGGGCGGCCGCTGACCGGCCCCTCGGCCGACCGGGCCCTGGTCTTCCAGGAGGACGCCCTGCTCCCTTGGCGCACCCTGCGCGCCAACGTCGAACTGCCCCTCGCCATCCGCGGCGTGCTCCGCGCCGGGCGTCGCGAGGCGGCCCAGGCCTGGCTGGAGCGGGTCGGACTCGGCTCGCAGGCACGGCAGTTGCCGCACCGGGTCTCCGGCGGGCAGCGCCAGCGCGCCCAGCTGGCCCGCGCCCTGGCCGGACGCCCGCGCGCCGTCCTGATGGACGAGCCGTTCGGCGCGCTCGACGCGCAGAACCGGGCGGGCATGCAGGACCTGCTGGTGGAGGTGCTCCAGGGCACGGGCGCCACCGTCGTCTTCGTCACCCACGACGTGGACGAGGCCCTGTTCCTCGGCGACCGCGTGGCCCTGCTCGGCGCGGGCGGCCTCGTCGCCGTCCGGGACATCCCCCGCCCGCGCGACCGCGGCGCGCACGACGACCCGGCGCGCATGGCTCTGCGGCGCGACGTCCTCACCTCGCTCGGTACGTGAAAGGCACCCCGGTGACCACCTCCGTGAACCCCCCTGCGGACACCCCCCTGGCCGTCCCGTCCCTCACCGACGCCGAGGAACTGACCTGCGACGTCCTCGTCATCGGCGGTGGCACCGCCGGCACCATGGCCGCGCTGACCGCCGCCGAGCACGGGGCGAACGTGCTGTTGCTGGAGAAGGCGCACGTCCGCCACTCCGGCGCGCTCGCCATGGGCATGGACGGCGTCAACAACGCGGTCATCCCCGGCCGCGCCGAACCCGACGACTACGTCGCCGAGATCACCCGCGCCAACGACGGCATCGTCGACCAGTCCACCGTCCGCCAGACCGCCACCCGGGGCTTCGGCATGGTGCAGCGGCTGGAGTCCTACGGCGTGAAGTTCGAGAAGGACGAGCACGGCGACTACGCGGTCCGCCAGGTCCACCGCTCCGGCTCCTACGTGCTGCCGATGCCGGAGGGCAAGGACGTCAAGAAGGTCCTCTACCGGCAGCTGCGGCGACGCGAGATGCGGGAGAGGATCCGCATCGAGAACCGCGTGATGCCGGTGCGGGTCCTCACGGCGGACGGGCGGGCCGTCGGAGCGGCGGGCTTCAACACCCGCACGGGGCAGTTCGTCCAGGTCCGCGCGGGCGCGGTGATCCTCGCGACCGGCGCCTGCGGCCGCCTCGGCCTGCCGGCCTCCGGCTACCTCTACGGCACCTACGAGAACCCCACCAACGCGGGCGACGGCTACGCCATGGCCTACCACGCGGGCGCCGAACTCACCGGCATCGAGTGCTTCCAGATCAACCCGCTGATCAAGGACTACAACGGCCCGGCCTGCGCCTACGTCGCCAACCCCTTCGGCGGCTACCAGGTCAACCGGCACGGCGAGCGCTTCGTCGACTCCGACTACTGGTCGGGCCAGATGATGGCCGAGTTCGCGGCCGAGGTGGCGTCCGACCGGGGGCCCGTCTACCTGAAGCTGAGCCACCTCCCCGAGGAGTCCGTCTCGGCCCTGGAGACGATCCTGCACTCCACCGAGCGCCCCACCCGCGGCACCTTCCACTCCGGCCGCGGCCACGACTACCGCACCCACGACATCGAGATGCACATCTCCGAGATCGGCCTGTGCGGCGGCCACTCCGCCTCCGGCGTCCGCGTGGACGAACACGCCCGCACGACCGTCCCCCGGCTGTACGCGGCCGGCGACCTGGCCTGCGTGCCGCACAACTACATGATCGGCGCGTTCGTCTTCGGAGACCTGGCGGGCGCGGACGCTTCCCGGTACCAGGCCTACGCGGGCGAGTTGCCGTCCGATCAGCTGCGGGAGGCACACGAGCTGATCTACCGCCCGCTGCGCAACCCCGACGGCCCGCCGCAGCACCAGGTCGAGTACAAGCTGCGCCGCTTCGTGAACGACTACGTCGCTCCGCCCAAGTCCGGCGCCCGGCTGTCGTTGGCCCTGGAGGCCTTCGAGCGGATGCACACCGACATCGCCGACATGGGTGCGCGCACCGCGCACGAGCTGATGCGCTGTGCCGAGGTCACCTTCATCCGCGACTGCGCGGAGATGGCCGCCCGGTCCTCCCTGGCCCGCACGGAGTCCCGCTGGGGCCTCTACCACGACCGTCTCGATCATCCGCAGCGCGACGACGCGTCCTGGTTCCACCACCTCGATCTGCACAAGTCCCCCTCTGGTGCGATGGAGTTCACGGCCCGTCCCGTGGCTCCCTATCTCGTTCCGGTCGACGGTTTCGACCCCGTCGGCGGCCCGTCCCGTGCCCTCGGCGAGGTCCACGCCGAGCAGGTGGCCACGGCGGGCTCGCGTGACCTGGCACCGGTGGCGGCCGCCGTCGGGGCGGCTGCCGAGACCACGGAGCCGGTCTCGCCACCGCAGCCTTCGGCCGCCGCGCCCTCCGACGAGCAGTCCGCCGCCCGTCTCCTCGAACTCGTCGCCCTCGCCGAGGAGGAGCCCGAACTCGCCTCCCTCCGGTCCTACTTGACCGACCCTGTCGCCGCCGTCCGCCGCGAGGCCGTCAGCGTGCTCACCGAGACGCTCCCGCCGGGGACGGGCACCGCCCTCGCCGCCGCCCTGCGGGACAGCGCCGCCGAGGTGCGTGCCGCCGCCGCCGCGTCACTGCGGGAGCTGGTCGAGACGCTCCCGGCCGAGCCCGACCTGCGCGACGGTCTCGCCGCCGCCCTGGCCGAGCCGGACCCGGTGGTGCGCGCCGCGGCCCTGGACGTCCTGCGCGCCCTGCGTCTCGGAGACGCCGCCCTCTTCGCGGACTCCCTCGCGGACTCCGACATCGCCGTCCGCATCGAGGCCGTACGCGCCCTGGTGTCCGTCGACGCCGCCGGCGAACTGGCAGGCATGGCGCTCTCCGACCCCTCCCGCGAGGTCCGGGTCGCGATCGCCAAGGGCCTCGCCACGGTGGGTGCCGAGCGGCTCGCGGGTGACGCCGCTGCCGTCGCCGATCCCGCCGCGGGCGCCATCGAAGCGGCCCTCACCGGTCTCCTCGACGACACCGACGCCCTGGTGCGGGCAGCGGCCTACGGAGCACTCGGCACCACCGGCTGCCCGGCGCCCCTCACCGCACGCGCCGTGGCCGCCCTGTCCGAGACGGCGTGGCAGGTCCGGTCCGGAGCCGCCACCGCCCTGTCGGTCGCCGACCCCGACGTGGCCGTACCGGCGCTCGCCAAGGCCCTGGCGGATTCCAACGCCGACGTCCGCAAGGCCGCCGTCCTGGCACTGACCCGGCACCGCGGCACCGAGGAGGCCCGGGCGGCGCTCGCCACGGCGACGACGGATTCCGACGCGGATGTCAGGGCGTACGCGGGACGGGCGCTGTGACCGGCCCGGCTTCCGTATCCGTCTGACCCCGTCAGAGCCCGCCCTATATCCAGTCGTCGGGCTCCGGCTCCTCGTCCATCTCCGGCCAGTGGTCCGGCTCGCCCGCGTCCTGAGCGGTGGCGTGAGCCGGGCCCCGGCCGGACGCTGCCGGGGCCGGGGACGAGTCGCCCGCGGGGGCGGAGCCGGCCGGCCCGCCCAGCGACGCGAGCACCTCCAGCACACCCTCCCCGTACGTGGTGAGTTTCTTCTCGCCGACTCCGTTGATCCCGCCGAGCTCCCCCACCGACGTCGGCCACACCGTGGCGATCTCCCGCAGGGTGGCGTCGTGGAAGATCACGTACGCCGGGACGCCCTGCTCGCGGGCCTGCTCGGCGCGCCAGGCGCGCAGCGCCTCGAAGGCCGGCATCAGTTCCTCGGGCAGCTCGGCGGCGGCAGCCTTGCCCTTGCGCTCGCCCCGCCCGGAGCCCGACGAGGACCCCGACCGGGAGGTCACCGGCTTCTTGGGCTCCTTGCGCAGCGGCACGTCCCGCTCCCGCCGCAGCACCGCCCCGCTGGCCTCGGTCAGCACCAGCGTGCCGTACTCGCCCTCCACCGCGAGCAGCCCCTGGGCGAGCAACTGCCGGATCACTCCCCGCCATTCGCCCTCGGTGAGCTCCTCGCCGATGCCGAAGACGGACAGCTGGTCGTGGTCGAACTGGATGACCTTGCCGGTCCGCTTCCCCAGCAGGATGTCGACGATCTGCACCGCGCCGAACTTCTGCCCGCGCTCCCGCTGCAGCCGGACCACGGTGGACAGTGCCTTCTGCGCCGCGACGGTGCCGTCCCAGGTCTCCGGCGGGGTCAGACAGGTGTCGCAGTTGCCGCAGCCGGACGGATCCGGGTCCTGGCCGAAGTAGGCGAGGAGCTGGCCCCGGCGGCACTGGGCCGTCTCGCACAACGCCAGCATCGAGTCCAGGTGGGCCTGGGCCCGGCGCCGGAAGGCCTCGTCCCCCTCGCCGGACTGGATCAGCTTGCGCTGCTGTATGACGTCATTCAGCCCGTAGGCCATCCAGGCCGTCGACGGCAGCCCGTCTCGGCCGGCCCGGCCCGTCTCCTGGTAGTAGCCCTCGACCGACTTGGGCAGGTCGAGGTGGGCGACGAAGCGGACGTCCGGCTTGTCGATGCCCATGCCGAAGGCGATGGTCGCCACCACGACCAGGCCGTCCTCCCGCAGGAAGCGGGACTGGTGGGCGGCGCGGGTGCCCGCGTCCAGGCCCGCGTGGTACGGCACCGCCTCGATGCCGTTGCGGCTGAGGAACTCGGCGGTCTTCTCCACCGAGTTGCGCGACAGGCAGTAGACGATGCCCGCGTCGCCCGCGTGCTCCTCGCGCAGGAAGCTCAGCAGCTGCTTCTTCGGGTCGGCCTTGGGCACGATCCGGTACTGGATGTTGGGCCGGTCGAAGCTCGCCACGAAGTGCCGGGCCGTCGGCATGTGCAGCCGCTCGGTGATCTCCTGGTGCGTCGCGTGCGTGGCCGTCGCCGTCAGCGCGATGCGCGGCACGTCCGGCCAGCGCTCGCCGAGCAGGGAGAGCGCCAGATAGTCGGGCCGGAAGTCGTGGCCCCACTGGGAGACGCAATGCGCCTCATCGATGGCGAAGAGGGAGATCTTGCCGCGGGAGAGCAGGTCGAGCGTGCTCCCCAGCCGCAGCCGCTCCGGCGCGAGGTAGAGCAGGTCCAGCTCGCCGGCGAGGAACTCGGCCTCCACCATCCGGCGCTCGTCGAAGTCCTGCGTGGAGTTCATGAACCCGGCCCGCACGCCCAGCGCCCGCAGCGCGTCCACCTGGTCCTGCATCAGGGCGATGAGCGGGGAGACGACCACACCCGTGCCCGGCCTGACCAGGGACGGAATCTGGTAGCACAGCGACTTTCCGCCGCCGGTGGGCATGAGCACGACGGCATCGCCGCCCGCCACCACATGCTCGATGACCGCTTCCTGCTCGCCGCGGAAAGCCTCGTACCCGAAGACCCGGTGCAGCGCGGCCAGCGCCTCGCTCGCGTCGGCGCCGAGAGGCCCGGCGGGACCACTGCCCGCGCCGGTCCCGGCCCCGGTCGCCCCGGCTCCGGCCGACCCGGCTCCGGTCACCGCGTCCAGTTCCGTCATGACACCCGTCCCGCCCGTCGCGCCCATCGTTGCGTCCCCCGTGCGTCGCGCCTCGACCACTGCGTCCACCATAGGCGCCCGCACCGACAGCCCCGGAGTTATCCACAGGTCCCGCCCGGAGAAGACGGGGCGCATACATACGTTCGACTTGGCTCGGCGCGTCGACCGCCCGCCCGGAAACGCCGCGGGGCCCGGCTCCCGAAGGAGACCGGACCCCGTACAGCCCCGCACGGACGTCAGCGGACGAACACGCCCGCCTGCCCCGCCAGATCCAGGAAGTACTGCGGCGCCACACCGAGGACCAGCGTGACCGCCACGCCGACCCCGATCGCCGTCATCGTCAGCGGCGACGGCACGGCCACCGTCGGGCCCTCCGGCCGCGGCTCGCTGAAGAACATCAGCACGATGACGCGGATGTAGAAGAACGCCGCGATCGCCGACGAGATCACACCGATGACGACGAGCGGGGCGGCCCCGCCCTCCGCCGCCGCCTTGAACACGGCGAACTTCCCGGCGAAGCCGGACGTCAGCGGAATGCCCGCGAAGGCCAGCAGGAACACCGCGAACACGGCCGCCACCAGCGGGGACCTGCGCCCGAGCCCCGCCCACTTGGACAGGTGCGTCGCCTCGCCCCCGGCGTCACGGACGAGCGTGACCACCGCGAAGGCGCCGATCGTCACGAACGAGTACGCCGCCAGGTAGAACAGCACCGACGAGACGCCGTCGGGCGTGGTCGCGATGACACCCGCGAGGATGAACCCGGCGTGCGCGATCGACGAGTACGCCAGCAGCCGCTTGATGTCGGTCTGCGTGATCGCGACGATCGCACCGCCCAGCATGGTGACGATGGCCACGGCCCACATGACCGGCCGCCAGTCCCAGCGCAGGCCCGGCAGGACGACGTACAGCAGCCGCAGCAGCGCGCCGAACGCCGCCACCTTCGTCGCCGCCGCCATGAAGCCGGTCACCGGCGTCGGCGCGCCCTGGTACACGTCCGGCGTCCACATGTGGAACGGCACCGCGCCCACCTTGAACAGCAGGCCCATGACCAGCAGCGCGGCGCCGATCAGCAGCAGCGCGTCGTTGCCCATGGTGCCGGCGAGCGCCGGGTTGACATCCTGCACGGTGCCGTCGACGACCTGGGCGATCGTCGCGTACGACATCGAGCCCGCGTAACCGTAGAGCAGCGCGATGCCGAACAGGGTGAACGCGGAGGCGAAGGCGCCGAGCAGGAAGTACTTGACCGCGGCCTCCTGCGACATGAGCCGCTTGCGGCGGGCCAGCGCGCACAGCAGGTACAGCGGCAGGGAGAGGACCTCCAGCGCCACGAACAGCGTCAGCAGGTCGTTGGCCGCCGGGAAGATCAGCATGCCGGCGACGGCGAACAGCAGCAGCGGGAACACCTCGGTGGTGGTGAACCCGGCCTTGACCGCGGCCTTCTCGCTCTCGCTGCCCGGCACGGACGCGGCCTGCGCGGCGAAGGAGTCGACGCGGTTGCCGTGCGCCTCCGGGTCCAGGCGCCTCTCGGCGAAGGTGAACAGTCCCACCAGGGCCGCCAGCAGGATCGTGCCCTGGAGGAACAGGGCCGGCCCGTCGACGGCGATCGCACCCATGGCCGCGATGCGCGCCTTGGTCGTGCCGTACCCGTCGGCCGCGAGCGCCACGACCGCGGCGAAGGCGGCGGCGAGCGCGACGACGGACACGAACATCTGGGCGTAGTAGCGCGACTTCCGCGGGACGAACGCCTCGATCAGGATCCCGATGATCGCCGCGCCGACGACGATCAGGGTCGGCGACAGCTGGCCGTACTCGAACTTCGGCGCGTCGATCTTGGAGATCGGATCGGCCGCGGTTGTCCACAGGCTGTGGACGGCTGTTGCGCTCACTTGGCCGCCTCCACCTCGGGCTGGGGGTCCTTCTTCTGGACGTCGGACATGGTCTGCTCGACCGCCGGGTCGATGATCTGCGTGACGGGCTTCGGGTAGACGCCCAGGAAGATCAGCAGAACGACCAGCGGGGCGACGACCGCGAGCTCACGGATCCTGAGGTCCGGCATCGCGGAGACCTCCGGCTTCACCGGGCCCGTCATCGTCCGCTGGTAGAGGACGAGGGTGTAGAGCGCGGCGAGGACGATGCCGAAGGTGGCGATGATGCCGATCACCGGGTAGCGCGTGAACGTGCCCACCAGGACCAGGAACTCACTGACGAACGGCGCCAGCCCCGGCAGGGACAGGGTCGCGAGGCTGCCGATCAGGAACGTGCCGGCGAGCACCGGGGCGACCTTCTGCACTCCGCCGTAGTCGGCGATGAGCCGCGAGCCGCGCCGGGAGATCAGGAAGCCCGCCACCAGCATCAGCGCGGCCGTCGAGATGCCGTGGTTGATCATGTAGAGCGTCGCCCCGGACTGGCCCTGGCTGGTCATCGCGAAGATGCCCATGATGATGAAGCCGAAGTGGGAGATCGACGCGTAGGCGATCAGGCGCTTGATGTCGCGCTGGCCGACCGCGAGCAGGGCCCCGTAGATGATGCTGATCAGGGCGAGGACGAGGATCGCGGGCGTGGCCCACTTGCTGGCCTCCGGGAACAGCTGGAGACAGAAGCGGAGCATCGCGAAGGTGCCGACCTTGTCGACGACCGCCGTGATGAGCACGGCGACCGGGGCGGTGGACTCCTGCATGGCGTTGGGCAGCCAGGTGTGCAGCGGCCACAGCGGCGCCTTCACCGCGAACGCGAAGAAGAATCCGAGGAACAGCCAGCGTTCGGTGTTGGTCGCCATGTCGAGCGTGCCGTTGGCACGAGCCTCGGCGATCTCCTGCAGCGAGAAGTTCCCGGCGACCACGTACAGGCCGATCACCGCGGCCAGCATGATCAGACCGCCGGCCAGGTTGTAGAGGAGGAACTTGACGGCCGCGTACGACCGTTGGGTCGCCGCCGCCTTCTCGCCGTGCTCGTGGGCACGGTCCCCGAAGCCGCCGATGAGGAAGTACATCGGGATCAGCATGGCTTCGAAGAAGATGTAGAAGAGGAAGACGTCGGTGGCCTCGAAGGAGAGGATCACCATCGCCTCGACGGCGAGGATCAGGGCGAAGAAGCCCTGCGTCGGCCGCCACCGGCTGCTGCCGGTCTCCAGGGGGTCGGCGTCGTGCCAGCCCGCGAGGATGATGAAGGGGATCAGCAGCGCCGTGAGCGCGACGAGCGCCACGCCGATGCCGTCCACACCCAGTTCGTAGCGGACGCCGAAGTCGGCGATCCAGGCGTGGGACTCGGTGAGCTGGTAGCGGTCGCCGCCCGGGTCGAAGCGGACCAGGACGGTGATCGCCAGGACGAGCGTGGCGAGCGAGAAGAGCAGCGCCAGCCACTTGGCGGCGGTGCGCTTCGCGGCCGGTACGGCGGCCGTGGCGATCGCCCCGACGGCCGGGAGCGCCGCTGTCGCTGTCAGCAGAGGAAAGGACATCGGTATCAGACCGCCCTCATCAGCAGGGTCGCGGCGACGATGACCGCCGCGCCCCCGAACATCGAGACCGCGTAGGAGCGGGCGAAGCCGTTCTGCAGCTTGCGCATCCGCCCGGAGAGGCCGCCGACCGAGGCCGCCGTGCCGTTGACGACGCCGTCGACCAGGGTGTGGTCGACGTAGACCAGGGACCGCGTGAGGTGCTCTCCGCCGCGGACCAGGACGACGTGGTTGAAGTCGTCCTGGAGCAGGTCGCGCCGGGCGGCCCGGGTGAGCAGCGAGCCGCGCGGGGCGACGGCCGGGACCGGGCGACGGCCGTACTGGGCCCAGGCGATGGCGACGCCGATGACCATGCAGGCGACGGTCGCGACGGTGACCACACCCGCGCTGATCGGCGGGTTGCCGTGACTGTGCCCGGTGACGGGCTCCAGCCAGTGCATGAAGCGGTCGCCGATGCTGAAGAACGCGCCTCCGGCCACCGACCCGACGGCCAGCAGGATCATCGGGATCGTCATGATCTTGGGCGACTCGTGCGGGTGCGGCGGCGTGTATCCGCCGCGCGTCTCGGCGGCGGGCTCCACGTCCGGCCGGGCCGGGGATGGCGTCGGGGCGTTGCGCCAGCGCTCCTCGCCGAAGAACGTCATCAGCATCACGCGCGTCATGTAGAACGCCGTGATGGCCGCGCCGAGCAGGGCGCAGGCGCCGAGGATCCAGCCCTCGGTGCCGCCCTTGGCGAACGCCGCCTCGATGATCTTGTCCTTGGAGAAGAAGCCGGACAGGCCCGGGAAGCCGATGATGGCCAGGTAGCCGAGGCCGAAGGTGACGAAGGTGACCGGCATGTACTTCCGCAGTCCGCCGTAGCGGCGCATGTCGACCTCGTCGTTCATGCCGTGCATGACCGAACCGGCGCCGAGGAACAGCCCGGCCTTGAAGAAGCCGTGCGTCACCAGGTGCATGATCGCGAAGACGTAGCCGATGGGGCCGAGGCCCGCGGCGAGGATCATGTAGCCGATCTGCGACATGGTCGAGCCGGCCAGGGCCTTCTTGATGTCGTCCTTCGCGCAACCGACGATCGCACCGAACAGCAGCGTGACCGCACCGACGATGGTGACGACCAGTTGCGCGTCCGGGGCGCCGTTGAAGACGGCCGCGGAGCGGACGATCAGGTAGACGCCCGCCGTCACCATGGTCGCGGCGTGGATGAGGGCCGAGACCGGGGTCGGGCCCTCCATCGCGTCCCCGAGCCAGGACTGCAGCGGCACCTGGGCGGACTTGCCGCAGGCGGCGAGGAGCAGCATCAGCGCGATCGCGGTCAGCTTGTCCTCACCGGCGGCACCGGCGAGCCCGGCCTCCGTGTGGGTGCCGAGCACCGGCCCGAAGGCGAAGGTGCCGAACCACAGGAACATCAGCATGATCGCGATGGACAGGCCCATGTCGCCGACGCGGTTGACCAGGAAGGCCTTCTTCGCGGCCGTGGCGGCGCTGGGCTTGTGCTGCCAGAAGCCGATCAGCAGGTAGGAGGCGAGACCGACGCCCTCCCAGCCGACGTACAGCAGCAGGTAGTTGTCGGCGAGGACGAGGATCAGCATCGCCGCGAGGAACAGGTTGAGATAGCCGAAGAAGCGGCGGCGCCGTTCGTCGTGCTCCATGTATCCGACGGAGTACAGGTGGATCAGCGATCCGACGCCCGTGATCAGCAGCACGAACGTCATGGACAGCTGGTCGAGCTGGAAGGCGACGTCCGCCTGGAAGCCCTCGACCGGGATCCAGCTGAACAAGTGCTGGGACATCTCGCGGTGTTCGGCGCTCTGCCCCAGCATGTCGGTGAACAGCACCAGGCCGAGCACGAAGGAGACGGCCGCGAACAGGGTGCCGAGCCAGTGGCCGACGGCGTCCAGCCGCCGGCCGCCGCACAGCAGGACCGCCGCTCCGAGCAGGGGCGCCGCCACCAGCAGCGCAATGAGGTTCTCCACGATTCTTCCGACCCCTTACAGCTTCATCAGGCTGGCGTCGTCGACCGAGGCCGAGTGGCGGGCACGGAACAGGGACACGATGATCGCGAGCCCGACCACGACCTCGGCGGCGGCGACGACCATCGTGAAGAAGGCGATGATCTGTCCGTCGAGGTTGCCGTGCATCCGGGAGAAGGCGACGAACGCGAGGTTGCAGGCGTTGAGCATGAGCTCGATGCACATGAACACGACGATCGCGTTGCGCCTGATGAGCACGCCGGTGGCGCCGATCGTGAACAACAGGGCCGCGAGGTAGAGGTAGTTGACGGGGTTCACTTCGACGCCTCCTCGGACCTCTGGAACTTCGCCGGCCCGACCGCCCTGCGCTCCAGACGCTCCTCGGACCGCTGCTCCAGGGCCTTGAGGTCGTTGAGCGCCTCCTGCGACACGTCACGGATCTGGCCGCGCTCGCGCAGGGTCTTGCTGACGGTGAGGTCGGACGGGGTGCCGTCGGGCAGCAGGCCCGCGATGTCGACCGCGTTGTGCCGGGCGTACACACCGGGCGCCGGCAGGGGCGGCAGCTGCTTGCCCGACCGGACGCGCTCCACGGCGAGCTCCCGCTGCGTCTTGGCACGCTCGGTGCGCTCGCGGTGGGTGAGCACCATGGCGCCGACGGCGGCCGTGATGAGCAGGGCGCCGGTGATCTCGAACGCGAAGACGTACTTGGTGAAGAGGAGGGCGGCGATGCCCTCCACGTTGCCCCCGGCGTTCGCCTGGCCGATGCCGTTGAACTCCGTCAGGGACGCGTTGCCGATCCCGCCGATCAGCAGGACGCCGAAGCCGAGACCGCACAGCAGGGCCAGCCAGCGCTGGCCCTTGATGGTCTCCTTCAGGGAGTCCGCCGCGGTGACGCCGACGAGCATCACCACGAACAGGAACAGCATCATGATCGCGCCGGTGTAGACGATGATCTGCACGACGCCCAGGAAGTAGGCGCCGTTGGCGAGATAGAACACGGCCAGGATGATCATGGTCCCGGCGAGGCAGAGCGCGCTGTGCACGGCCCTCTTCATGAGGATGGTGCCCAGGGCGCCGAGCACCGCGACGGTGCCGAGGATCCAGAACTGGAAGGCCTCTCCGGTGGAGGTGGAGTAGACGGCGAGCTGGGCGGTCATCGGCCGATCACCTTCTCCGAGGCGGGTTCGCTCTCGCCGAAGGTGGAGTCGGCCTCCTGCACGACCTCGCCCTTGGAGTGGGCGACCTGCTGCTCCGTGCCGGGCGCGGCCTCCGTGACCAGGCCCCGGTAGTAGTCCTGCTCGTCGGTGCCGGGGTAGATGGCGTGGGGCGAGTCGACCATGCCCTCCTCCAGACCGGCGAGCAGCTGCTCCTTGGTGTAGATGAGGTTGGCCCGGCTGGAGTCGGCCAGCTCGAACTCGTTGGTCATCGTGAGCGCGCGGGTGGGACACGCCTCGATGCACAAGCCGCACAGGATGCAGCGGGCGTAGTTGATCTGGTAGACGCGGCCGTACCGCTCGCCCGGCGAGTAGCGCTCCTCGTCGGTGTTGTCCGCGCCCTCCACGTAGATGGCGTCGGCTGGGCAGGCCCAGGCGCACAGTTCGCAGCCGACGCACTTCTCCAGGCCGTCCGGATGGCGGTTGAGCTGGTGCCGTCCGTGGAAGCGCGGAGCCGTGGTCTTCTGCTGCTCCGGGTACTGCTCGGTCAGCCGCTTCTTGAACATGGCCTTGAAGGTCACGCCGAAGCCGGCCACGGGGTTCTGGAAACCGGGCTTGGTGTCCTTCGCTTCCTCAGCCTTCGAACGCTCGAGTTCCTCAGCCATCGGACGCCTCCTTTCCATCCGTAGATCCGCCCAGGGATTCGTCACTCTGAGTATCGGGTCCACCACTGACAATCAGTTCCCGCTCGCGGCGCGAGCGGCGCGGGACCGGCGGAAGTTCCTGTCCGGGCAGGGGCGGTACGGGGAATCCGCCCGCCATCGGGTCGAAGGCGGCCGGGGTCTCGGCCGGCTCTTCGGCCTTCTTGGCCTTCTCGCGGAACATGTCGGCGACGAAGGAGAGCAGCAACAGGGCGAGGACGCCGCCGCCCACGTACAGGGCGATGTCGGCGAAGTCGTAGCCCTCGTTGCGGAAGGCCCGCACACTCGCGACGAGCATCAGCCACACCAGCGAGACCGGGATGAGGACCTTCCAGCCGAGCTTCATCAGCTGGTCGTAGCGCACCCGCGGGAGGGTGCCGCGGATCCAGATGAACATGAACAGCAGCAGCTGAACCTTGACCGTGAACCACAGCAGCGGCCACCAGCCGTGGTTGGCGCCCTCCCAGAAGGTGCTGATGGGCCAGGGGGCCCGCCAGCCGCCGAGGAACAGCGTGGTGGCGACGGCCGAGACGGTCACCATGTTGACGTACTCGGCGAGCATGAACATCGCGAACTTGATCGACGAGTACTCGGTGTTGAAGCCGCCGACCAGGTCGCCCTCGGACTCCGGCATGTCGAAGGGGGCGCGGTTGGTCTCGCCGACCATCGTGACGATGTAGATGATGAAGGAGACCGGCAGCAGCACGATGTACCAGCGGTCGGCCTGCTGCTCGACGATCGTCGAGGTCGACATGGACCCCGAGTAGAGGAAGACGGAGGCGAAGGCGGCGCCCATCGCGATCTCGTAGGAGATCATCTGCGCGCAGGAGCGCAAGCCCCCCAGCAGCGGGTACGTCGAGCCGGAGCTCCAGCCCGCCAGGACGATGCCGTAGATGCCGACCGAGGCGACCGCGAGGATGTAGAGCATCGCGATCGGCAGGTCGGTGAGCTGCATCGTGGTGCGCTGGCCGAAGATCGAGATCTCGTTGCCGGCCGGGCCGAAGGGGATCACCGCGATCGCCATGAAGGCCGGGATGGCCGCGATGATGGGCGCGAGGACGTAGACCGCCTTGTCCGCGCGCTTGACGATCACGTCCTCCTTCAGCATCAGCTTGATGCCGTCGGCGAGCGACTGGAGCATGCCCCAGGGGCCGTGCCGGTTGGGGCCGATGCGCAGCTGCATCCAGGCGACGACCTTGCGCTCCATGACGATGGAGATCAGCACGGTCACCATCAGGAAGGCGAAGCAGAACACCGCCTTGATGCCGACCAGCCACCAGGGGTCGGTGCCGAACATCGAGAGGTCTTCTGCGGCGAGGTACGGGCTCATGCCGCCGCCTCCTCGAAGGCTCATGCCTCCACCTCCTTGGGGGCCTCGCCGGCGAGCGTCGCCGGGCCGATGCGGACGAGGGAGCCGGGCCGCGCCCCGGTGTCGGAGGCGACGCCGCCGCCGGTGGAGTTCAGCGGGAGCCACACCACCCGGTCGGGCATGTCACTGATCTGGAGCGGGAGTTCCACGACCCCCTGGGGGCCGGTCACGGCGAGCAGGTCGCCGTCCTTGACCCCGGCCTCGGCGGCCGTCGCGGACGACAGCCGCGCGCGTGCGGCGTGCCGGGTGCCGGCGAGGGCCTCGTCGCCCTGCTGGAGGAGGCCCTGGTCGAGCAGCAGCCGGTGCCCCGCGAGCACGGCTTCCCCGGCGGCGGGCCGCGGCAGCGCGGCCGCGGTCTCCAGGGGCTCACCGGCCCGCGGGCCGTCCCAGGCGCCGAGCCGGTCGATCTCGCCGCGCACGGTGCGCAGATCCGGCAGTCCGAGGTGGACGTCCATGGCGTCGGCCAGCATCTGCAGCACCCGCGCGTCGGTGGGCGCGGAGCGGCGGGTCATCTGGTCGGGCTTGAGCGCCGCCTCGAAGAAGCGGATCCGGCCTTCCCAGTTGAGGAAGGTGCCGGCCTTCTCGGCCACCGCCGCAACCGGCAGGACGACATCGGCCTTGCGGCTGACCTCGCTCGGCCGCAGCTCCAGCGAGACCAGGAAGCCCACCTCGTCCAGCGCCGCACGCGCGCGTGCCGGGTCGGGCAGATCGGCGATCTCCACGCCCGCCACCAGCAGGGCCTGGAGTTCGCCGGTCGCGGCGGCCTCCACGATCTGGCCGGTGTCCCGCCCGTAGCGGTGCGGGAGGCCCGCGACGCCCCAGACGCCGGCGACCTCGTCACGCGCGCGCGGGTCGGTGGCCGGGCGCCCGCCCGGCAGCAGCGACGGCAGCGCGCCCGCCTCGACCGCACCGCGTTCCCCGGCCCGGCGCGGGATCCACACCAGTTGGGCGCCGGTGGCGGCCGCGGTGCGGGCGGCGGCGGTGAGCCCGCCGGCCACGGCGGCCAGCCGCTCGCCGACGACGATCACCGCGCCCTCGGCGCGCAGCGCCTCGGCGGCGAGCGCACCGTCGTCCTCCAGGCCGGCGCCGCTCGCGAGCGCGTCCAGCCACTCGGTCTCGGTGCCTGGGGCCGCCGGCAGCAGCGTGCCACCGGCCTTCTCCAGACCGCGCGTGGCGTGCGTGGCCAGGGAGTAGACCTTCTGCCCGTGCCCCCGCCAGGCCTTGCGCAGCCGCAGGAAGACGCCGGGGGCCTCCTCCTCCGCCTCGAACCCGACGAGCAGGACGGCGGGGGCCTTCTCCAGCGCGGTGTACGTGACGCCCGTGCCGTCGAGGTCCCGGCCGCGCCCGGCGATCTGGGCGGCGAGGAAGTCGGCCTCCTCGCTGCTGTGCACGCGCGCGCGGAAGTCGATGTCGTTGGTGTCGAGCGCCACGCGCGCGAACTTGCTGTACGCGTAGGCGTCCTCGACGGTGAGGCGGCCGCCGGTCAGGACTCCGGTGCGGCCCCGGGAGGCCAGCAGCCCCTGGGCGGCGATCTGGAGCGCCTCGGGCCAGGAGGCCGGTTCCAGCTCGCCCTCGGCGTTGCGCACCAGCGGCGTCTCGAGCCGGTCGCGCTGCTGCGCGTACCGGAACCCGAACCGCCCCTTGTCGCAGATCCACTCCTCGTTGACCTCGGGGTCGTTGGCGGCGAGGCGCCTCATGACCTTGCCGCGCCGGTGGTCGGTGCGCGTGGCGCAGCCGCCGGAGCAGTGCTCGCACACCGACGGGGAGGAGACCAGGTCGAAGGGGCGGGAGCGGAATCGGTACGCCGCCGAGGTCAGCGCGCCGACCGGGCAGATCTGGATGGTGTTGCCGGAGAAGTACGACTCGAAGGGGTCGCCCTCGCCGGTGCCGACCTGCTGGAGCGCGCCGCGCTCGATCAGCTCGATCATCGGGTCGCCCGCGATTTGGTTGGAGAACCGGGTGCAGCGGGCGCACAGCACGCACCGCTCGCGGTCGAGCAGCACCTGCGTGGAGATCGGGACGGGCTTCTCGTAGGTCCGCTTGCGGCCCTCGAAGCGGGAGTCGGCGTCGCCGTGCGACATGGCCTGGTTCTGCAGCGGGCACTCGCCGCCCTTGTCGCAGACCGGGCAGTCCAGCGGGTGGTTGATGAGCAGGAGCTCCATCACACCCTTCTGGGCCTTCTCCGCGACCGGCGAGGTGAGGTGGGTCTTCACCACCATCCCGTCGGTGCAGGTGATGGTGCAGGACGCCATCGGCTTGCGCTGGCCCTCGACCTCGACGATGCACTGCCGGCAGGCACCGGCCGGGTCGAGCAGGGGGTGGTCGCAGAACCGGGGGATCTCGATGCCGAGCTGCTCGGCGGCCCGGATGACCAGGGTGCCCTTGGGCACGCTGATCTCCGCGCCGTCGATCGTCAGCGACACGAGGTCCTCCGGCGGGACCGCTGCTTCTCCCCCGCCGGAGGGAGAGCTGGTGGTCACGGTCATGCGTTCACCTCCGTGCGGTCGGCCCAGGCCGTCGACTTGGCCGGGTCGAAGGGGCAGCCCCGGCCCGTGATGTGCTGCTCGTACTCCTCGCGGAAGTACTTGAGCGAGGAGAAGATCGGCGAGGCGGCGCCGTCGCCGAGGGCGCAGAACGACTTGCCGTTGATGTTGTCGGCGATGTCGTTCAGCTTGTCGAGGTCGGACATCTGTCCCTTGCCGGCCTCGATGTCGCGCAGCAACTGCACGAGCCAGTAGGTCCCTTCGCGGCAGGGCGTGCACTTGCCGCAGGACTCGTGGGCGTAGAACTCCGTCCAGCGGGTGACGGCGCGGACCACGCAGGTCGTCTCGTCGAAGCACTGGAGGGCTTTGGTGCCGAGCATGGAACCGGCGGCGCCCACCCCTTCGTAGTCAAGGGGGACGTCGAGGTGCTCGTCGGTGAACATCGGGGTCGAGGAGCCGCCCGGCGTCCAGAACTTGAGGCGGTGCCCGGGGCGCATCCCGCCGCTCATGTCGAGGAGCTGGCGGAGCGTGATCCCGAGCGGCGCCTCGTACTGGCCGGGGCCGGCGACGTGGCCGGAGAGGGAGTAGAGCGTGAAGCCGGGCGACTTCTCACTCCCCATCGACCGGAACCATTCCTTGCCCCGCTGCATGATCGCGGGAACCGACGCGATCGATTCGACGTTGTTCACCACAGTCGGGCACGCATAGAGGCCCGCGACGGCAGGGAAGGGAGGACGAAGCCGCGGCTGGCCCCGGCGGCCTTCGAGCGAGTCGAGCAGTGCGGTCTCCTCACCGCAGATGTACGCGCCCGCGCCCGCGTGCACGGTGATGTCGAGGTCGAGTCCGCTGTCCAGGATGTTCTCGCCGAGGAAGCCGGCCTCGTAGGCCTCGCGCACGGCGGAGTGCAACCGCCGCAGTACGGGGACGACTTCACCCCGCAGATAGATGAAGGCATGCGACGACCTGATGGCGTAGCACGCGATGATCATGCCCTCGATGAGGCTGTGCGGGTTCGCGAAGAGGAGCGGGATGTCCTTGCACGTCCCCGGCTCCGACTCGTCGGCGTTGACAACAAGATAGTGAGGCTTGCCGTCCCCCTGCGGGATGAACTGCCACTTCATCCCGGTCGGGAAGCCCGCGCCGCCGCGTCCGCGCAGACCGGAGTCCTTGACGTACGCGATCACGTCGTCCGGCGTCATGGCGAGCGCCTTGCGCAGCCCCTCGTAGCCGTCGTGCCTGCGGTACACGTCCAGCGTCCAGGACTTGTCCTCGTCCCAGAAGGCCGACAGCACCGGTGCGAGCAGCTTCTCGGGGCTGGTGTCTTTCAGCTCGGGTGCCAAGGTCATCACTCCCCCTCCTCAGCGGTGGGCCCGGCCGTATCAGCGGGGCGGGGCGAAGCCCCTCCATCAGGGGCGGTG
>NZ_JAIGQA010000046.1:0-45913 GCF_019733245.1 Streptomyces sp. WAC04114 | reverse complement strand
CCACGCGCGCGTGCCGCCGTCGCCTCCCTCGCCCCCGGCGTGAGCGCCCCCTGGATCGCCCAGGCCGCGAGCAACGGCACCCGGGTGTTCGGCGACGTCGGCTGGGACGACACCGGGGCGTGGGACCTGGCGGCGCTGCCCGACCTGCGGCACTGCGAGGCTTTCCTGCCCAACGCACAGGAGGCGATGCGGTACACGGGCACGGACTGCCCCCGGACCGCCGCGCACGCCCTGACCGAGTACGTGCCACTCGCGGTGGTCACCCTCGGCGCGGACGGGGCCTACGCGGTGGACCGGCGCACGGGGGAGACGGCGGAGGTGCCGGCCATCGCGGTCGAGGCGCTCGACCCGACCGGGGCCGGTGACGTGTTCGTGGCCGGGTTCGTCGCCGGGACGCTGGCGGACTGGCCGCTCGCCGACCGGCTGGCCTTCGCCGGGCTCACCGCGGCGCTGTCGGTGCAGGAGTTCGGCGGATCGCTGTCGGCGCCGGGCTGGTCGGAGATCGCGGCGTGGTGGCGCAGGGTCCAGTCGGTCGAGGGGCAGTCGCCGGTGGCGCTGGAGAGATACGGGTTCCTCGCGGAGCTGGTGTCGGAGGAACTGGTCAGGCCCTGGCCGCTGCGCAGGGCCGTGCCGACGATCGGCTTCCGGCGCTCGGCGTGATCCTCCCACGGGGCCCGGGTGACAACCCGGCCCCCAAAACCCCTACGGCGTTGTCACTCCCCCGTCGTACCCTGGGAGTCGCGAGGCCGCCCTCAGCTGTGCGGCCGTGACGAGGAGGAACCGCAGGCCTTAAGCGCCGGCCCATGACTCAATCATCGACAGCTCACACCCCCGCGCAGGAGCAGGCGAGAGCGCGGCTCACCGTCCCCGCCCAGCACCCCATGGTGACCGTGCTGGGGTCCGGCGACTCCCTCCTGCGCGTGATCGAGAAGGCCTTCCCGGCGGCCGACATCCACGTCCGGGGCAACGAGATCAGCGCGGTCGGCGACCCGAACGACGTCGCCCTCATTTCGCGCGTGTTCGACGAGATGATGCTGGTGCTCCGCACCGGGCAGCCGATGACGGAGGACGCAGTGGAACGCTCGATCGCCATGCTGAAGGCGAGCGACAACGGCGAGAGCGACGGCCAGGAGACCCCGGCCGAGGTACTCACGCAGAACATCCTGTCCTCGCGCGGCCGCACGATCCGCCCCAAGACGCTCAACCAGAAGCGCTACGTCGACGCCATCGACAAGCACACGATCGTCTTCGGCATCGGCCCCGCGGGCACCGGCAAGACCTACCTGGCGATGGCCAAGGCGGTGCAGGCCCTGCAGTCCAAGCAGGTCAACCGCATCATCCTGACCCGCCCCGCGGTCGAGGCCGGCGAGCGCCTCGGCTTCCTCCCGGGCACGCTCTACGAGAAGATCGACCCGTACCTGCGCCCGCTCTACGACGCGCTGCACGACATGCTCGACCCGGACTCCATCCCGCGGCTGATGGCGGCGGGCACCATCGAGGTCGCGCCGCTCGCCTACATGCGCGGCCGCACCCTCAACGACGCCTTCATCATCCTGGACGAGGCCCAGAACACGAGCCCCGAGCAGATGAAGATGTTCCTCACCCGCCTCGGCTTCGACTCGAAGATCGTGATCACGGGTGACGTGACCCAGGTCGACCTCCCGGACGGGACGAAGAGCGGCCTGCGCCAGGTGCAGGACATCCTGGACGGCGTCGAGGACGTCCACTTCTCCCGGCTGTCGTCCCAGGACGTCGTCCGGCACCGGCTGGTGGGCCGTATCGTCGACGCGTACGAGAAGTACGACACCACGCACGGCACCCAGAACGGCGCGCACAAGAGCCGCGGCAAGTCCGGGCACAAGGGGAAGTAGACACACACAGCACCATGTCGATCGACGTCAACAACGAGTCCGGCACCGAGGTAGACGAGCAGGCGATCCTCGACATCGCCCGCTACGCGCTCGCGCGGATGCGCATCCACCCGCTCTCCGAGCTCTCGGTGATCGTCGTGGACGCCGACGCCATGGAGCAGCTCCACATCCAGTGGATGGACCTCCCCGGCCCCACGGATGTCATGTCCTTCCCGATGGACGAGCTGCGCCCGCCCTCCAAGGACGACGACGAGCCGCCGCAGGGCCTGCTCGGCGACATCGTGCTGTGCCCCGAGGTCGCCGAGAAGCAGGGCAAGGACGCGGAGACGCAGCACTCCATGGACGAGGAGCTCCAACTGCTCACCGTCCACGGCGTGCTGCACCTGCTGGGCTACGACCACGAGGAACCGGACGAGAAGGCCGAGATGTTCGGCCTGCAGGCGGCCATCGTGGACGGCTGGCGCGCGGAGCGGGGCCTGACCGGCCCGTCCCCGGCGCCGACGGTCTCGTAACGCCGCCGATGAGTCCGCAACTCGTCCTGGGCGCCATCGCCCTGGTCGTCGTGGCCTGGCTCGCCGCCTGCGCGGAGGCGGGCCTCGCCCGCGTCTCCAGCTTCCGCGCCGAGGAAGCCGTACGCTCCGGCCGCCGCGGCAGCGCCAAGCTCTCCCAGGTCGCCGCCGACCCGACCCGCTACCTCAACGTGGCGCTGCTGGTCCGCGTCGCCTGCGAGATGGCCGCCGCCGCGCTGATCACCTACGGCTGCCTGCAAGAGTTCGACGGCACCACCGAGGCCCTCCTGGTCGCCATCGCGGTCATGGTCCTCGTGTCCTACGTCGCCGTCGGCGTCTCCCCGCGCACCATCGGCCGCCAGCACCCGCTGAACACCGCCACGGTCTCCGCGTACGTCCTGGTGCCGCTGGCCCGGATCATGGGCCCGATCCCGTCGCTGCTGATCCTCATCGGCAACGCGCTCACCCCCGGCAAGGGCTTCCGCCGCGGCCCCTTCGCCTCGGAGGCGGAGCTGCGCGCCCTGGTCGACCTCGCCGAGAAGGAGTCCCTCATCGAGGACGAGGAGCGCCGCATGGTGCACTCCGTCTTCGAACTGGGCGACACCCTCGTCCGCGAGGTCATGGTCCCGCGCACGGACCTGGTCGTCATCGAACGCTTCAAGACCATCCGCCAGGCCCTCACCCTCGCCCTGCGCTCCGGCTTCTCGCGCATCCCCGTGACCGGGGAGAGCGAGGACGACATCGTCGGCATCGTGTATCTGAAGGACCTGGTCCGAAGGACGCACATCAGCCGCGACGCCGAGTCCGAGCAGGTGTCCACGGCCATGCGCCCGGCGTTCTTCGTGCCCGACACCAAGAACGCCGGCGACCTGCTGCGCGAGATGCAGAAGGAACGCAACCACGTCGCCGTCGTCATCGACGAGTACGGCGGCACCGCCGGCATCGTCACCATCGAGGACATCCTCGAGGAGATCGTCGGCGAGATCACCGACGAGTACGACCGCGAACTGCCGCCGATCGAGGAGCTCGGCGACGACCGCTTCCGCGTCACGGCCCGCCTGGACATCAGCGACCTGGGCGAGCTGTACGGCCTGGAGGAGTTCGACGACGAGGACGTCGAGACCGTCGGCGGCCTGCTGGCCAAGGCGTTGGGGCGCGTCCCCATCGCGGGAGCCTCGGCCGTCGTGGACCTCCCCGACGGCCGGGAACTGCGGCTGACCGCGGAGGCCGCGGCCGGCCGCCGGAACAAGATCGTGACCGTGCTGGCGGAGCCGGTGGGCCCGGCGGACCCGCCTTCCGAGGAGGAGAAGCCGGAGTGACACCGCAGGAACTTCGCGCGTTCTGCCTGTCGTTCAACGCGGCCGTCGAGGACTTCCCGTTCAGTCCGGAGATCTCGGTCTTCAAGGTGCAGGGCAAGCTGTTCGCCCTGTCGCACCTCGACGCGCGCCCCCTCAAGGCCAACCTCAAGTGCGACCCGGACGAGGCGGTCCGCCTCCGCGGTGAGTACGAGGGCCTCATCGTCCCGGGCTGGCACATGAACAAGCGCCACTGGAACACCGTCACGGTCGACGGCGAGCTCCCGGACCAGCTGGTCCGCGAGCTCATCGAGGACTCGTACGACCTGGTCGTCGCCGGACTGCCCCGAGCGGACCGCCTCCGCCTCGACCGGCCCTGAGACGGGGCCGGGGCGGCCGCTACGTATGCTCGGATCATGACCGACAGCAGCGCGCTCGACCCCGAGGACCGCAAGATCGTCACCCTGGCCCGCTCCGCGCGGGCCCGCAACGGCGTGCCCGAGGGCGCGGCCGTACGGGACGAGACCGGACGCACCTATGTCGCGGGCACCGTGGCCCTCGACTCCCTGAAGCTCAGTGCCCTGCAGACGGCGGTGGCGATGGCGGTGGCCTCGGGCGCGACGTCCCTGGAGGCGGCGGCGGTCGTGACGGAGGCGGAGACCGCGTCCGACGCGGACCGGGCGGCCGTACGGGACCTCGGTGGTGCGGGGACTCCGGTACTGGTGGCCGGGCCCGACGGAACGGTCCGGACCACCGTCACCGCCGGATGAACTCCGCTGTAACCGGCGGTAATTAGGCCAGTTTTCAACCTTGCCGCCACCTGCCCCGCACGCATCAATGGAACCGTCCATTCCGACGGACCGTCAGGTTCGAGACTCGGCGGTGTGCCCGCATCCATGCGCCGAGCGGTCCGCCCCCCACGGAAACGGAGCCGGAATCCCATGAGACACAAGCGCATCGGAGCAGGTGCGGCACTGGCGGCCGGGGCCCTCGCGGTCACCGGGCTCGCCTTCGCCCCCGCGGCCCTCGCCGTCACCCCCCAGACGGCGACGATCAGCGCGGACTGCGGCACCTTCGGCAGCGGCGAGGCCACCCTCACGGCCACGCAGGACGGCACCGCCGCCACACTCACCGTCAAGTCCTCCGCGATCACGGCGCCCATCGCGCTGGGAGAGGACTCGATCTCGTCCACCCTCACCCTGGTGAAGGCCGACGGCGGCACCGTCGACTTCGCCGGCACCGAGAACCCGGCGATGGCCGCCGGCGCCCCCGTCGAGGTCGGCCCGCTCAGCGGCACCGTGGCCTCCGGCGACAGCCTGGAGGCCTTCGGCGGCTCGCTGAGGATGACCGTCTTCGGCATCACCATCACCTGCACGGCGACCGGGCCGCAGTCGCCGGGCCCGTTCGTGTTCGACTAGGACCTGATTCACACGACAGGCCCTGGACCGAAGCGGCGCGGCCCCGGTGTCAGAGCGCGTCGGGGCCGCGCTCGCCCGTTCGCACCCGCACGACCGTCTCGACGGGCAGTGCCCACACCTTGCCGTCGCCGATCTTGCCGGTGTGCGCGGCCTTCACGACCGCGTCGATGACGTCCTCGGCCACCGCGTCCTCGACGACGACCTCGATACGGACCTTGGGCACCAGGTCGACCTGGTACTCGGCACCGCGGTACACCTCGGTGTGGCCGCGCTGCCGGCCGTAGCCGCTGGCCTCGCTCACGGTCAGGCCGTGCACGCCGAGTTCCTGCAGGGCGTTCTTGACCTCGTCGAGGCGGTACGGCTTGACGATCGCGGTGATGAGCTTCATGCCTGGGGGGTGACCTTCTGGGCGGGGGAGACGACGGAGGAGGAGACCGGGGCGCCGTGGCCCAGGACCCCGTGATCGTAGGCCGTCTCGGCGTGCACCGTAAGGTCCAGGCCGGTCTGCTCCTGCTCCTCGGTGGCGCGCAGGCCCATCGTGGCGTCGATCAGCCTGGCGATCCCGTAGGTCACGCCGAACGCGTACACCCCGACCACGATCACGGCCAGCAGCTGCTTGCCGAGCTGGGCGAGGCCGCCGCCGTAGAGGAGGCCCTCGGCGCCGCCCGTCATCGAGTCCACGGCGAAGACGCCGATGAGGAGCGTGCCGATGACACCGCCGACCAGGTGGACGCCGACGACGTCCAGGGAGTCGTCGTAGTTCAGCTTGAACTTCCAGCTCACGGCGTACGAGCAGACGACACCGGCGGCGAGGCCGACGACCAGCGCGCCGAGCAGCGAGACGGACCCGCAGGACGGGGTGATGGCGACCAGACCGGCGACCGCGCCGGACGCGGCGCCCAGGGTCGTGGGATGGCCGTCGCGCTTCTGCTCCACGAAGAGCCAGCCGAGCAGGCCGGTGCAGCCCGCGGCCAGGGTGTTGAGGAAGGCGGCGGCCGCGAGGCCGTTGGCGCCGAGCGCCGAGCCGGCGTTGAAGCCGAACCAGCCGAACCAGAGCAGACCGGCGCCCAGCATCACCATGGGCAGGTTGTGCGGGCGCATGGCGTCCTTCTTGAAGCCCATCCGCGGGCCCAGGACCAGGCACAACGCCAGCCCCGAGGCACCGGAGACGATCTCCACGGGCAGCCCGCCCGCGAAGTCCAGGGCGCCCAGCCGCTCCAGGATCCAGCCGCCCGGCCCCCACACCCAGTGCGCGACCGGAACGTATACGAGCAGCGCCCACACCGGCACGAAGACCAGCCACGCGGCGAACTTCGCCCGGTCCGCGACGGCCCCGCTGACCAGGGCGGCGGTGATGATCGCGAAGGTGAGCTGGAAGGTGGCGAACAGGACCGTGGGGACCGTGCCCTGGACGCTGTCCGGGCCGAGGCCGCTCATACCGACGTGGTCGAGCCCGCCGATGAGTCCCCCCGCCGCGTCCTCGCCGAAGGTGAGCGAGTAACCGGCCGCCAGCCACACCACCGTCACCAGGGCGATCGACACGAAGCTCATCATCAGCATGTTGAGCACGCTCTTCGTACGGACCATGCCGCCGTAGAAGAGGGCCAGGCCCGGGGTCATCAGCAGCACGAGGGCGGTGGCGGCGAGCAGCCAGGCGGTGTCACCGGTGTCGGCGCTTGCGGCGGCGAGGGTCACGGTTGTCTCCAACGGTGCGGGGGCTCGTCAGAGATTCACCGCCCCTCGTTTCCGGTTGCGTACGGGTGTGTTTCCGTGACGTTTCGTTGCGTGAGGGTTTCGGGAAGCTCTCCGGGGACGTCCGGTACGGGGCGGCTCCGGGGATCAGGGAGAATGGGCGGCATGAGCGTTCGTACCCAGTCATCCGAAGAGCCGGCCGGAGCTGTCCACAGGGCCGGTTTCGCCTGCTTCGTGGGCCGTCCCAACGCGGGCAAGTCCACCCTCACGAATGCTCTGGTCGGCCAGAAGGTGGCGATCACGGCGAACCAGCCGCAGACGACGCGGCACACGGTGCGGGGCATCGTGCACCGCCCGGACGCCCAGCTGATCCTGGTCGACACCCCGGGGCTGCACAAGCCGCGCACGCTGCTGGGCGAGCGGCTCAACGACGTCGTGCGCACCACGTGGGCCGAGGTCGACGTGATCGGCTTCTGTCTGCCGGCGAACGAGAAGCTCGGCCCCGGAGACCGGTTCATCGCGAAGGAACTGGCGGCCATCAAGAAGACGCCGAAGATCGCGATCGTCACCAAGACCGACCTCGTGGACAGCAAGACGCTCGCCGAGCAGCTGATCGCCATCGACCAGCTCGGCAAGGAGCTGGGCTTCGAGTGGGCCGAGATCGTGCCGGTGTCGGCGGTCGGCGACCAGCAAGTGGGTCTGCTGGCCGACCTGATCGTGCCACTGCTGCCCGAGGGCCCGGCGCTCTACCCCGAGGGCGACCTGACCGACGAGCCCGAGCAGGTCATGATCGCGGAGCTGATCCGCGAGGCCGCACTGGAGGGCGTGCGCGACGAGCTGCCGCACTCCATCGCCGTCGTCGTCGAGGAGATGCTCCCCCGCGAGGACCGCCCCGCCGACAAACCGCTCCTCGACATCCATGCCTTCGTCTACATCGAGCGCCCCAGTCAGAAGGGCATCATCATCGGCCCCAAGGGCAAGCGCCTGAAAGAGGTCGGCATCAAGTCCCGCAAGCAGATCGAGGCGCTGCTGGGTACCCCGGTCTTCCTGGACCTTCACGTGAAGGTCGCGAAGGACTGGCAGCGGGATCCGAGGCAGCTGCGCAAGCTGGGGTTCTGAGGCGTCGTCGGGGTCTGTGGCTGGTCGGCTCGCGTTGTGCTGGTGGTTCGGGGCGTTGCTGGGTGCGCCGGCCGCGCGGCGGTAGCCGCATGTCGATACAGCCTTGACCTTCACGTGAAGGTCGCGAAGGACTGGCAGCGGGATCCGAGGCAGCTGCGCAAGCTGGGGTTCTGAGGTTCCGCGAGGCCGTGGCGCGAGCCTCGGCCTTCTCGAGTCCCCTCGCCGCGCTATAACGCCCGCCCCAGGCTCGCCCACACCGCGTTCCCGCCCGTCAGGGTCGAGCGGGTGATGCCCCAGTTGTCGGCCATCTCTCGGACGAGCAGCAGGCCGCGGCCCCCCTCGTCGTCGGGGCCGGGGCAGCGGTCGGGGATGCCGCGGCCCGTGAGGTCGCCGTCGTGGACCTCCAGCCGGAAGCGCGCGTCCGTCATCAGCTGGACGCCGCACAGGATCCGTTCGCTGAGCGTGTGCAGCACGGCGTTGGTGACCAGCTCGGACACGAGCAGCACGGCGTTCGCGCACGCCTCCTCGGGCACCTGCCACGAGGCCAGCCGCGCGCGCATGGCATGGCGGGCGACTCTGACGCTGGTCCGCTGTGGGGGCAGCTCCAGCCAGTCGGTGCGGTCCGGGCGCACCGCGTCCAGGAACCGGGGAGTGGATGTCGTGTGGGGGGACACGGCGATCGCCTTCCGTGGGGGGTGGGCGCAGTCAAGGAAGGGGCGAGCGGACAACGGCCCGGCCGGATGGGGGAGTTGTTGCTACCGGAACCCTGGTCACACAAGTAACTATGCTCGTAGAGCAGTTCACGCTGCAACCATCTGCCTGTCACCGACATCCCGCCGAGGTCGGCCTGCGGGCCGGGGTGGGCATCAAGCCGTAGGTGCCTGCGCCCTCAGCAGCTCCCGGTACCAGTGGTAGGACGCCTTGGGGGTGCGCTCCTGGGTGTCGAAGTCGACGTGGACCAGGCCGAAGCGGCGTGCGTAGCCCTCCGCCCATTCGAAGTTGTCGAGCAGGGACCACACGAAGTAGCCGCGCACGTCGACGCCCGCCTCCACCGCCCGGTGCAGGGCGCGGACGTGGCCGTCCAGGTAGGCGATGCGGTCCTGGTCGTCGACGCCCGGGTAGGAGCAGCCGTTCTCGGTGATGACGACCGGCGGGAGCCGGTCGCCGTAGCGGTCGCGGAAGGCGGTGAGGAGCTCGGTGAGCCCCTCGGGGACGACGGGCCAGCCGAAGTCCGTGACCGGGCGGCCCTTGATCTCGCGGACGGAGAAGGGCAGTTCGGCGGGCATGGTGATCCCGCCGAACTCGATCTCCGCGCCCTGCGGGGCTCCCACCCGGGTCGGGGCGTAGTAGTTGATCCCGTACCAGTCGAGCGGCTCGGCGATCACCTTCAGGTCCGCTTCCACGTCCCCCGGCATCAGTTCGCCGATGCCGTCGGGGTAGCGGCCCAGCAGCAGCGGGTCGGCGAACAGGCGGTTCAGCAGGAGGTCGTAGAAGTCCGCCGCCTCCACGTCCGCGGCCTGCGTGGACGCCGCCCAGGTCGGGCCGTGCGAGTTGGCGATGCCGATGTCCGACGCGCCCGAGGCGCGCAGGGCCCGGACGGCCAGGCCGTGGGCGAGCAGCTGGTGGTGGGCGGCCGGCAGCGCGTCGAACATCAGCCGCTTCCCGGGTGCGTGGGTGCCCAGGGCGTGCCCCAGCAGGGTGTGCTCGGCGGGCTCGTTCAGGGTGATCCACTTCGTCACGCGGTCGCCGAGACGGTCCGCGACCAGGGTCACGTGCTCGGCGAAGCGCTCGGCCGTGTCCCGCTCCAGCCAGTCCAGGTCCGCCGGCAGGTCCCAGTGGAACAGGGTCGGGACGGGGCGGACACCCGCCGCGCACAGGTCGTCGACCAGTCGGTCGTAGAAGTCCAGGCCCTTCTCGGAGCGCACCCGCGGCCAGGAGACGGAGAAGCGGTAGGCGTTCACGCCCAGGCCGGCCAGGAGGGCCACGTCCTCGCGGTGGCGGTGGACGTGGTCGCAGGCCACCGCCGCCGTCGAGCCGTCCTTCACCCGTCCCGGCTCGGCCGTGAAGGCGTCCCACACGGACGGCTCGCGCTCGTCCGCGGCGCCCTCGATCTGGTGCGCCGAGGTGGAGACGCCCCAGAGGAAGCCGGCCGGGAAACGGGGGATCGGGGTGCCTGCGTCAGTCGCCATGCGCTGGATCATCCGTACCGGCGGTAACGGAAGTCAACGGCCGGGCGGCAAGGAGCTGTTGCCCGGCCGGTGACGCGGACCCGTCACGCCCCTTCCTTCAGCACCCTCGAGATCAGCTTCCGCTGCCCCTCGGTCAGCCGGGGATCCGCGCAGTACACGGTTTTCCCGTCCACCGTGAGCTGGTAGGTGAACCCGTCCGGGACCCCGACCGGCGGTGTGCTCCGGCCGTCGGCCACGGCCTGCTCCGCGAGGGCGTGCCACTCGGAGGCATCGGGCCGCTCCGAGGTGTTCACCTCGGCATGCCGCTCGATGCCCGCGAACCCGCCCGTGCGCCGCACCTGAATACGCATGGCACCTGTCTAGTACGGAACTACAGGGTCCGCACCCCGACCTGCTCCCAGGCCTTCGACACGGCGTCCAGTTCCTCCCCGTCGCCGAAGCGCTCCCGGGCGGCCTTCACGGTGAGGGTGGCGAAGTCGACGAACATCGCCTGCTGCCTCAGCTCGCCGCCGGTCAGGACGTCGTACCAGACCTGTCCGGCCCGCTCCCAGGCGTGGCCGCCCAGGGCCGTGGCGGCGAGGTAGAAGGCGTGGTTCGGGATGCCCGAGTTGATGTGGACACCGCCGTTGTCGCGGCCGGTGCGCACGAAGTCGTCCATCGTCGCCGGCTGCGGGTCCTTGCCGAGGACGTCGTCGTCGTACGCCGTGCCCGGCTCCTTCATGGAGCGCAGCGCCGTGCCGGTCACGCGCGGGGCGAGCAGGCCCGCGCCGATCAGCCAGTCGGCCTCGGCGGCGGTCTGGCCGAGCGTGTACTGCTTGATCAGGGCGCCGAAGACGTCCGACAGGGACTCGTTGAGCGCGCCGGGCTGGCCAAAGTAGGTGAGGTTGGCCGTGTACTGGGTGACGCCGTGTGCGAGTTCGTGGCCGATGACGTCGATCGGGATGGTGAAGTCGAGGAAGATCTCGCCGTCCCCGTCGCCGAAGACCATCTGCTCGCCGTTCCAGAACGCGTTGTTGTAGTCGCGGTCGTAGTGCACGGTCGCGTTCAGCGGGAGGCCGTTCCCGTCGATCGAGTCGCGCTGGTAGGCCTGCAGGAACAGCTCGAAGGTGGCGCCGAGACCGGCGTAGGCGCGGTTGACGGTGGCGTCCTTGCCGGGCTTGTCGCCCTCGCCGCGGACCTTGTGCCCGGGCAGGTCGGTGCCGTGCCGGGCGTCGTGGATCGTGCGCTGCGGTTTGCCGTCGGCGACCGCGGCGACGGCGCTCGCGCCGATGACGGTGGTCAGGCGGCGCTGGGTGCGCTCGAAGGCGTCGCGCTGCAGGGTGCGGCGGGCGGGACCGGCGAGCGAGGGGTCCTCGGCCTGGGCGAGCTTGTCGAGGACATGCGGCGGAACGATGGTGCAGAAGACGGGCTCGAAGCCCCCGTGAGTCGTCATGCCCGGCACCCTTGCACTGCGTGACGAAACTGTCACTAGTCGCCACCATGATTGGTGAAATACCGGGACAACGCCCCTCACGCTCCGTGGTGAGTGGTAAGGCGAACGGGGGAAGCGGGACGGCAGGCGGGACAGCAAGCAGGACGGCAAGTGGGATGGCGCACTTTTTGTCCCGTATGCGCGCCCGGTCCCGCATACTGATACGAACCCACGCGCCGGGAGAGGCTCGGCTAGCATGCTGCGCATCATGCGTTTCGGGCTGCTTCTCCTTAGCTGCCGCGGCGAGGGCCTGTAGTCGAGGCCGACTCCCTCCCCGCGGAGCTTGGTGCTGCGTCGTCGGCCGTCCTTCCGGACACCCTCTGAGGAGCCCCCGCATCATGGCGAATCGCCAGCAGCCCAGTTCCATGCCGATCCACAAGTACGGCCGCTACGAGCAGGTCGACATCCCGGACCGCACCTGGCCGGAAGCGCGCATCACCACCGCCCCCCGCTGGCTCTCCACCGACCTGCGCGACGGCAACCAGGCCCTGATCGACCCCATGTCGCCGGCCCGTAAGCGCGCCATGTTCGACCTGCTGGTGAAGATGGGCTACAAGGAGATCGAGGTCGGCTTCCCCGCCTCCGGCCAGACCGACTTCGACTTCGTGCGCTCCATCATCGAGGAGCCCGGGGCCATCCCCGACGACGTCACCATCTCCGTACTGACCCAGGCCCGCGAGGACCTGATCGAGCGCACGGTGGAGTCCCTGAAGGGCGCCAAGCGGGCCACGGTCCACCTGTACAACGCCACGGCCCCGGTCTTCCGCCGGGTCGTCTTCCGCGGCTCCAAGGACGACATCAAGCAGATCGCCGTCGACGGCACCCGGCTGGTCATCGAGTACGCCGAGAAGCTGCTGGGCCCGGAGACCGAGTTCTGCTACCAGTACAGCCCCGAGATCTTCACCGACACCGAGCTGGACTTCGCGCTGGAGGTCTGCGAGGCGGTCATGGACGTCTGGCAGCCCGGCCCGGGCCGCGAGATCATCCTGAACCTGCCGGCCACCGTGGAGCGCTCCACGCCCTCCACGCACGCGGACCGTTTCGAGTGGATGGGCCGCAACCTCTCCCGCCGCGAGCACGTCTGCCTGTCGATCCACCCCCACAACGACCGCGGCACCGCCGTCGCCGCCGCCGAGCTGGCCCTGATGGCCGGCGCCGACCGCGTCGAGGGCTGCCTGTTCGGGCAGGGCGAGCGCACCGGCAACGTCGACCTGGTCACCCTGGGCATGAACCTGTTCTCCCAGGGCGTGGACCCGCAGATCGACTTCTCCGACATCGACGAGATCCGTCGCACGTGGGAGTACTGCAACCAGATGGAGGTCCACCCGCGCCACCCGTACGTGGGCGACCTGGTCTACACGTCCTTCTCCGGCTCCCACCAGGACGCCATCAAGAAGGGCTTCGACGCGATGGAGGCCGACGCGGCCGCCAAGGGCGTCACCGTCGACGACATCGAGTGGGCCGTCCCCTACCTGCCGATCGACCCCAAGGACGTCGGCCGCTCCTACGAGGCGGTCATCCGGGTCAACTCGCAGTCCGGCAAGGGCGGTATCGCCTACGTCCTGAAGAACGACCACAAGCTGGAACTGCCGCGCCGGATGCAGATCGAGTTCTCCAGGCTGATCCAGGCCAAGACGGACGCCGAGGGCGGCGAGGTCACGCCGAAGGACATCTGGGCCGTCTTCCAGGACGAGTACCTGCCGAACCCCGAGAACCCGTGGGGCCGCATCCAGGTCCGCAACGGGCAGTCGACGACCGACACCGACGGCGTGGACACCCTGAAGGTGGAGGCCACGGTCGACGGGCAGGACACCGTCCTGACCGGTACGGGCAACGGTCCGATCTCGGCCTTCTTCGACGCCCTGCAGTCCGTCGGCATCGACGTACGCCTGCTGGACTACCAGGAGCACACGATGAGCGAGGGCGCCTCCGCGCAGGCCGCCTCCTACATCGAGTGCGCCATCGACGACAAGGTCCTGTGGGGCATCGGGATCGACGCCAACACGACGCGGGCCTCGCTGAAGGCGGTCGTCTCCGCCGTCAACCGCGCGGCTCGCTGACCAGCCGTACGGGTTCGCGACCGCAGGCCGCCCACCGGTGCCGCAGGGGCTCCGTCCGCCGATGTCCGGCGGGTGGAGCCCCGTCGTATACCGGCCATTTGCTGTGGAGGTCACGGAAAGGTCTCCTCCGGGGTGCTGACTCCTCGTCTCTGATGTGGCTAACATCACGCAAGCGCGGCGACGTTGCCGTGCGGCGTGACGGAGGTGCGACGTGCTGCCAGGACGGGGACGAAACGGCCATGCCGCCAGGCTTTCTCGCGTCCTGGGCACCCGGACCGCGTGGACGGCCGCCGGTGACGGGGAGTTCTTCTGCCCCGGCTGCGGCGGCGACCGCAACTACCAGCGGCTGACGGGACAACGCCGCTTCACCCTGCTCGGCCTGCCCGTGCTGCCGCGCGGCGAGACCGGCCCGGTCGTGGAGTGCGCCGCCTGCCGCCGCCACTTCGGCACGGACGTCCTCGACCATCCGACCACCACCCGCTTCTCCGCGATGCTCCGCGACGCCGTGCACACCGTCGCCCTCGCGGTGCTGGCCGCGGGCGGCGCCGGGTCCCGGTCGGCCCTGGAGTCCGCCGTGCTCGCCGTGCGCGCGGCCGGCTTCGACGACTGCACCGAGGAGCAGCTGGCCGCCCTCGTCGAGGCCCTGGAGGCCGACACCGGCCGGATCGCCGGCGAACCCTGCGGCGCGGGGCTGGCCATAGAGCTGCACGAGGCCCTGGACCCGCTCGCCCCGCACCTCGCCACCGTCGGCCGCGAATCGATCCTGCTCCAGGGCGCCCGCATCGCCCTGGCGGACGGGCCGTACACCCCGGCCGAGCGGGATGTGCTGGCGACGGTGGGCGCGGCGCTCACGATCTGCTCCGACGACGTGACCCGCCTGATGGCGGCGGCGGCGCGCACCCCGTCGTAGGCCCCGCCTCCGCGCTACTCCCCGGGGAGTAACGCGCCTCCCGGACCGCCCCCCGCAGTACCCCCCGACTCGACCTCACGCCCGACGAACCGGCCCCCGTCCGGCGGGAGTCTGGAGACCGATCCAGACACCGACCGGAGGGAGCCGGACCCATGGGGGCCATAAGGACGAGTACCGGGCGGAAGCGGGCCGTGCCCTGGGTGGTGGTCGGGTTGTGGCTCGCCGCGCTCGTGCTGGTCGGGCCGCTCGCCGGCAAGTTCGCCGACATCCAGCAGAACCGCGCGGTGGACTACCTGCCCGACAGTGCCGACTCGACGCAGGTGGCGCGGATCCAGGACGAGTTGCCGGGCGGTGAGGCGACCGAGCTGGTGCTCGTCTACCACCGCGACGGCGGGCTCACCGACGCCGACCGGCGCACCGCCGACCGGCAGATCACCGAGGTGAGCGGCGCCTACGACCTGGCGGGGCAGCCGAAGGGCATCCCGTCGAAGGACGGCTCCACCCTGATGTACCCGGTCTCCAGCACCCAGCCCGGCCAGGACGAGGAGGCCCGGGACGCCTTCGTCGACGGGGTGCGCGACATCGTCGGGGGCGGCGGCGGACTGAGCGCCGAGGTCGGCGGGCCCGGCGCGCTGAACACCGACATGAACAAGGTGTTCGGGACGCTCGACGCCACCTTGTTGCTCGCCACGCTCGGCGTCGTCACCGTGCTGCTGATCCTCATCTACCGCAGCCCCTTCCTGTGGCTGGTGCCGCTCGCCGTGGCCGGCGTCGCCGCCGCCGTGGCGATGGCCGCCGGGTACGGGCTGCACGAACTGTTCGACGTCACCGTCACCGGCCAGAGCGGCGGCGTGATGACCGTGCTGGTCCTCGGCGCCGGCACCGACTACGCGCTGCTGATCGTCTCCCGCTACCGCGAGGAACTGCGGCGCCACGAGCGGCCGTACGACGCCATGCGTGCCGCGCTGCGCGGCTGCGGGCCGGCCGTCCTCGCCTCCTCGGGGACCGTCGCGGCCGGGCTGCTGTGCCTGCTCGCCGCCGACCTCAACAGCAGCCGGGGCATGGGGCCGGTCGGCATGGTCGGGGTGCTCGCCGCGCTGGTGGCCATGACGACCCTGCTGCCGGCGGTCCTGGTGCTGCTGGGACGGCGGGTCTTCTGGCCGCTGATCCCCGCGTTCGGCAGCGAGCCGAAGGCCCGGCGGTCGCTGTTCGCCGCGATGGGCAGCTCGGCGACCCGGCGGCCCGCCACCGTGCTCGTCGGCGGGGCCGCACTGCTCGGCGCCCTCGCGCTCGGCACGCTCAACCTGTCCGGCAGCCTGAAGCAGGAGGACTCCTTCACCGAGCGGCCCGAGTCCATCACGGCGATGCGGACGCTCGCCCAGGAGTACCCCGAGCGCAGCAGCCGGCCCGTCACGGTCATCGCACCCGAGGCGCGGGCCCGGGCGGTCGCGGACCGGGCCCGCACGACCGAGGGCGTCGCCGAGGTGGCCCCCGGGCGCAGCGGCTCGGGCTGGACCGAGATCGCCGTGTTCACCACCGCGGCCCCCGAGACCCCGGCCGAGACCCGGACCATCGAGGCGCTGCGGGCCGGGCTGGACCCGGTCGGCGCGTACGTCGGCGGGCCCAGTGCCCAGCAGATCGACCTGGCCGACAGCGAGTCGCGGGACCGGAAGGTCATCGTGCCGCTGGTGCTGGCCGCCGTGTTCGTCATCCTGGTCGGGCTGTTGCGCTCTCTCGTCGCGCCGCTGCTGTTGCTGGCGGCGGTGGTGGCGGTCTGGGGCGCCGCGCTCGGGATCGGCGGGCTGGTGTTCGAGCCGGTGTTCGGGTTCGCTGGGTCCGATCCGGGGCTCGGGCTGCTGTCCTTCGTGTTCCTGGTCGCCCTCGGTGTCGACTACGGCATCTTCCTGATGCACCGGATGCGGGAGGAGTCCGTGCGCGGGGCCGAGCCGGAGGCGGCGGCGCTCACCGCGCTGCGGACGACCGGCGGGGTCATCGCCTCGGCGGGGGTGGTGCTGGCGGCGACCTTCGCGGTGCTGACCACGCTGCCGATGGTGGGGCTGGTGGAGCTCGGGTTCGTCATCGCCGTGGGGGTGTTGCTGGATACGTTCCTGGTGCGTACGTACCTGGTGACGACGGCGAGTGTGCTGCTGAAGCGGCGGGTGTGGTGGCCGGGGAAGCTCTCCCGGGCACCGGAACTGCCTGTTGAGGCTGAGGGCGGGGCGTTGCGCAGCCCGGCGGAGCGGGGTGCCGCAGCGCCCACCCGTGCCGCCCCTAGCGGCACGCATGCCCGCAGCTAGGCGGAACAGTGCGGCGCCCCTCCCTCCCGGAGGGGCGCCTTCCCGGCCGAGGATGAGGACCGTGCAGGCACCCACCACCCCGCAGGCGACCTGGTCGCGGCCCGCCGAGCGGATCATGGCCGCGATCAACCGCGACCCCCTGACCGCCCCGCACGCCGCCCGCAACGACGCGCTGCTCGCCGTCGTCGCCGCGGTGTCGGCCGTCGCCCTGGCCCTGCTCGTCGACGGCGGGCGCAGGCCCGACGCGGTGGGCTGGGTACTGCTGGTCGCCTGCAACGTGCCGATCGCGTGGCGGCGCCGGCGGCCGCTGCTCGTGCTGCTCGCGGTCGTGGCCTGCGTCGCCCCGTACCACGCCCTCGACAACCCCCACTCCGCGCCGACCCCGGCCACGTACATCGCCCTGTACACCGTCGCGGTGACCGGCCGTCCGCTGCGCACCGTCCTGGTCGGGGCGGGTGTCATCGGCCTCTCGGTCAGCGTGATGCTCACCGTCAGCATGCACGAGGCGCTGGAGGTGCTGCGGATATCGGGCTGGGTCGTTGCCGTGCTGTTCTGCGGGGTCGACGTGCGCGTCTACCGCCAGTACGTCGCCTCCATCGTGGAACGCGCCGAACGGGCCGAACGCACCCGGGAGGAGGAGGCCCGGCGGCGGGTCGCCGAGGAGCGGCTGCGCATCGCCCGGGATCTGCACGACCTGCTCGCCCACAGCATCACCCTCATCGGCGTGCAGACCTCCGTCGCCGCCCATGTGCTGGCCGCCGACCCGGAGCGGCTCGACCGGGAGACGGTGGCCAAGGCCCTCGACGACATCGCCGAGACCTGCCGCAGCGCCCGCGGCGAACTCCGTACGACCCTGGAGGTGCTGCGCGAGCACGGGCCCCCGGACGTCCGCGGGCCGCTGCCCGGCCTCGACGGGCTGCCCGACCTGGCTCGGGCCGCGCGGCTGGCCGGTGCCCGGGTCGAGCAGACGGTACGCACAGCGCATGCACCGCCCGCCGTCGGTGCCGCCGCCTACCGGATCGTGCAGGAGGCCCTGACCAACGCCGTACGGCACGCGGGGCCCGAACCGGCCGTCCACGTCACCCTGGACGAGCGGGACGGTGCCCTGCACCTGTCGGTCCGCGACGACGGCACCGGACCGGCCCCGGGCGGCACCCCGGGCTTCGGACTCGTGGGGATGCGCGAGCGGGCCCGCAGCGTCGGTGGCACACTCGACGCCGGACCGCACACCGGGGGCGGGTTCGAGGTCATGGCGGTCCTGCCGCTGGCCACGACGGGGGAGAGGACCGGATGACCGTACGGGTGCTGCTCGCGGACGACCAGACGCTGGTGCGGGAGGCGTTCGCGATGCTCGTGGAGTCGGCCCGCGACATGGAGGTCGTCGGCCAGGCCGCCACCGGCCGGCAGGCCGTCGAACTGGCCGCCGCCGCCCGCCCCGACCTCGTGGTGATGGACATCCGCATGCCCGACCTGGACGGCATCGAGGCGACCCGGCTCATCGCGGCCGACGAGGACCTCACGGACGTACGGGTGCTCGTCCTCACCACCTACGACACCGACGAGAACATCGTGGACGCCCTGCGCGCCGGGGCCTCCGGGTTCCTGGTCAAGGACACCCGGCCGGCCGAACTCCTCGACGCCATCCGCACGGTCGCGGCCGGCGAGGCCCTGCTGTCGCCCGGCCCCACGGCACGGCTCATCGAGCGGTTCCTGCGCAGCCCCTCCGCCCCGCGAACCGGCGGGCCCGACTGCCTGTCCGGCCGGGAGCGTGAGGTGCTCGCGCTGGTCGCGCGCGGCCTCAACAACACGGAGATCGCCGACGCGTTGGGCCTCAGCCCGCTCACCGCGAAGACCCATGTCAGCCGCATCATGGGCAAGCTGGCGGCCCGGGACCGGGCGCAACTGGTCATCGTGGCCTACGAGTCGGGGATGGTGACCCCGGGAAGCGTCTGACGGGCGGGCCCGGCACGGTCTCTAGAGCAGACCGGCCGCCGCGAGGTACTTCCCGACCTGCTCCACCTCGTCCGGCGACAGCGGGATCTGCGGCTCCGCCGTCGCCGGGGAGTCGATCACACCCCGCAGGTGCAGCGCGGTCTTGAAGGCGCCGATCGCCGAGGAGTTCGGGCCCATCCGGGCCGGGTCGCCGACGGTCACCATGCCGAACAGGGCGCACAGCCGCTCCTGTTCGGCCCTGGCCCCCTCCCAGTCCCCGGCGCGGCACAGGCCGTCCAGTCGGACATAGCCGTGCGGGTCGACGTTGCCGAGGCCCGGCACCGTGCCGTCCGCGCCGATCGCCAGGGCCGCGTCGACGATCAGCTCGGACCCGGTCAGCACGCTGAAGCCGGTGATGCCCCGGCGCTCCCGCACACCGGTGACCACCTGGCGGAAGGTGGCCAGGTCGCCGCTGGAGTCCTTGAGCCCGGCCACCACACCGTCGGTGGCCAACTCCAGCACCACCTCGGTCGGGAGCTTCGTGTGGACGGCGACGGGAAGGTCGTAGGCGATCACCGGGACCGGGCTCGCGGCGGCGACCGCGCGGTAGTGGCGGGCGACCTCCGCGGGGTGGGTGCGGGTGTAGAACGGGGCGGTGACGACGACCGCGTCCGCGCCCGCCGCCGTCACCGCGGCGACATGGTCCAGGACCCGGGGCGTCGTCATGTCGATCGCCCCGGCCAGCACCGGGAGCTGCCCGCCCACATGGCCCGTGACCGACTCGACGACCAGCCTGCGCTGCCGGTCCGGCAGATACGCGGCCTCCGAGGTCGAGCCGAGCACGAACAGGCCGTGCACCCCGCCGGCCACCAGGTGGTCGACGAGCCTGATCAGCGAGGGGACGTCCACCTCGCCGTCCGATGTCAGGGGCGTGCAGACGGGCGGGATGACACCGGTCAGCGGGGCGAGGGTCATGGGGCCTCCATCGGGTCGCGTCGATGGACGAGGTCGCGGGTCGACTCGTCCTCCCGGACAGGATGGTGGCAGCGGAAGCGGTGCGCGGACGCCGACGCGGCGGAGAAGCCCGGCATCTCCTGCGCGCACACCCCGTCCGCCTTCCAGCAGCGGGTGCGGAACGGGCAGCCGCTCGGCGGGCGGGTCGCCGACGGCAGCGGACCGGCCAGCTCGATCGGATCGACCGGGTCGAGCAGGCCCGGCGTGGCGGAGAACAGGGCGCGGGTGTACGGGTGCCGGGACCGGTCGGTGACCAGGGCCGCCGGGGACTCCTCCACGATCCGGCCCAGGTACATGGTGATCACACGGTCGCTCATCCGCCGTACCGTCTGGATGTCGTGCGAGACGAACACCAGGGCCAGGCCCAGGCGTTCCTTGAGGTCCAGCAGCAGATTGAGGATCTGGGCGCGGACGGACACGTCCAGGGCGCTCGTCGGCTCGTCGGCCACGACCAGGTCCGGGTCCAGCGCCAGCGCCCGGGCGATCGCGACGCGCTGGCGCTGCCCGCCCGACAGCTGCGCCGGCAGGGCCCCGGCGAGGGCCCGGGGGAGGCCGACGAGGGACATCAACTCGCGGACCCTCTCCTCCCGTCGGCTCCTCGTGCCCCGGTCGTGCACGTCCAGCGGGTCCCGCAGGATCTGCTGGACGGTCAGGCGGCGGTTCAGGGCCGTCGAAGGGTCCTGGAAGATCATGCCGATGCTGCCGCCGACGGCCCTGCGGCGCTCTGCGGCCGGCATCGCCCACAGGTCCCGGCCCCGGAACGCCACCGTCCCCCGCGTCGGCGGCTGCACCCCGACCAGCACCTTCGCCAGCGTCGACTTCCCGCAGCCGGACTCGCCCACCACGCCGACGGTCTCGCCGGGCGCGATCGCCAGGTCGGCGCCGGTCAGCGCGTACACGCGGTCGCGGGTGAAGAGGCCGCCGCTGCGGGCCTTGTGGACGACGTGGGTGCCGGACAGCTCCACCAGGGCGTTCATGTCCGGGCCTCCGGCAAGGGGTTCATATCACGACCTCCGACAAGGGTTCATGTCACGACCTCCGAGGTGACCAGGTCGATCGCGGGGTGGTGGCAGGCCACCGTGTGCGTCGGCGTGCCCACCGGGTCGGGGGGCGTCGTACGGCAGGTCTCGGTGGCGAGCGGGCAGCGGCCGGTGAAGCGGCAGCCCGCCGGGAAGTCCGCCGGGGACGGCACGACGCCCTTGATCTGCGTCATCCGCTCGGCCGCCGACTCCAGCGACAGCACACTGCCGAGCAGCCCGCGCGTGTAGTGGTGCGCCGGGGCCTCCACCAGGTCGGCGGTCACGCCCGTCTCCACGATCTGCCCGCCGTACATCACCACCACCCGGTCGGTGACGTCCGCGACCAGCGCCAGGTCGTGCGAGACGAGGATCAGTGCGAAGCCCAGCTCCGCGCGCAGCCGCAGCAGCAGCTCCATGACCTGTGCCTGCACGGTCACATCCAGGGCGGTCGTCGGCTCGTCGGCGACGATCAGTTTCGGGTCGCGGGACAGGGCCATGGCGATCAGGACGCGTTGGCGCTGGCCGCCGGAGAGTTCGTGGGGATAGCTGCGCAGGGTGCGGTCGGGGTCGAGGCCGACCAGGGTGAGGAGTTCGGCGGGGGTGCGGCGGCCGCCTCGGCGTACGACCTGTTTGAGCTGGGCGCGGATCGTCATCGCGGGGTTGAGGGACGACAGCGCGTCCTGGTAGATCATCGCCATCTCGTGGCCGAGCAGCCTGCGGCGCACGCGCATCGGCTCGGCGAGCAGGTCCCGCTGGTGGAAGCGGACCTGGCCGCCGATCCGCGCCCCCTTCGGCTGGAGTCCCATGATCGCCAGTGCGGTGAGCGACTTGCCGCAGCCCGACTCGCCGACCAGGCCCAGGACTTCACCGGGGAGCACTTCGAAGCTGACGCCGTCGACGATGTCCACCCCGCCGTGCCGGTCCTCGAAGCCGACGGCGAGGTTCTCGACCGCGAGGACCGGCCGGCGCCCCTGAGGGAGGGGACGGGCCCGTGCTCGCAGCCGCCTCGCGGCCGCCGCGAGGCCCGGCAGGGGCAGCACCTCGCCGCTGCCCGGCTCCGGGGCCTGAAGCGGGTCGTCGTGCTCGCGTACGTCCACCTCCCGCGGCGCCGGAGCCGCCCAGGCGTCGGACACGCCTTCGGACAGGATGTTCAGCGAGAGCACCGTCACCAGCATCAGCAGCCCGGGGAACACCGTCGCCCACCAGCCGCCGGTCAGCACCATGTTCTTGCCGTCCGCGATGACACTGCCCCAGGACGGGTCGGGCGGCCGTACGCCCGCCCCGATGAACGACAGCGACGCCTCGAACACGACCGCCTCGGCGACCTGGACCGTGCAGAACACCAGCACCGGCGCCGAGCAGTTGACCGCCACGTGCCGCAGCACGATGTGCGGGGTCCGCGCGCCGATCACCCGTTCCGCCGTGACGTAGTCCTCGCCGTACTGGTCGAGGACGTTCGCCCGGACCACCCGCGCCACCGGTGGCGTGAACAGGAACGCGATCGCGCAGATCAGCACGGTGATGCCGCCGCCGAACACGGCCACCAGCACGGCGGCCAGCGCGATGCCCGGGAACGCCATCACCACGTCCAGACAGCGCATCAGCGTCTCGTCGACCGCCTTGCGCGAGGTCGCCGCGACCGCCCCGAGCAGCGCCCCGGCCACCAGGGCCAGCCCGGTCGCGCCGAGCCCGATCGCCAGCGACCAGCGCGCCCCGTACATCAGCCGGCTGAGGATGTCCCGGCCGAGACTGTCCTGGCCCATCCAGTGCCCGGCCGACGGATGCCCGGTGCCGTCGGCCGGCGGCTGCTGGTCGAGCGGGTCGTGCGGGGCGAGGAGCGGCGCGAGCGACGCCATCAGGACGACGACCGCCAGGAAGCAGACGGCGATCTTCGACAGCGGCGGCAGCCTGCGCCAGCCGCGCAGCCGGATGCCGGGCCGGGACAGCGCGGTCGTGAGGCTCTTGCGGGTCATCATGTGGTCGCATCCCTCAGTCGCGGGTTGACCAGCAGGTACAGGACGTCGATGACGAGGTTCACGACGACGAACCCGGCCGCCGTCGTCAGCACCACGCCCTGCACGACGGCCGGATCGCCGTTCTTCACGGCGTCGATCATCAGCTTGCCCATGCCGGGCAGCGAGAAGATCGTCTCGATGACGACCGCGCCGCCCAGCAGATAGCCGACGCGCAGCCCGAGCACCGTGAGCGGGTTGATGAGCGCGTTGCGCAGCACGTTCCGCCCGACGACCACCCGCGGCGGCAGGCCGCTCCCGATCGCCGTGCGCACGTAGTCCTTGTCCAGTTCCTCCACCACGGCCGTGCGCACGATCCGGGTGAGCTGCGCCGCCACCGGCAGCGACAGCGCCAGGGCCGGCAGGGTCATGGTCCTCAGCCAGCCGGTGAAGGAGTCGGCCGGGTTGATGTAGCCGCCGGTCGGGAACCAGCCCAGGTCGACCGCCAGATACTGGATCATCAGCAGGGCCAGCCAGAAGCCGGGCGCGGCGACCCCGGTCAGCGACACGACCCGGATGATCTGGTCGGGCAGCCGGTCCCGGTAGATGGCCGCGGTCACCCCGCCCACGAGGGACAGCACGACCGCGATGCCCAGGCCCAGGAACGTCAGCTGGAGGGTGAGCGGCAGCGCGGTGGTGACCTGGTCGATCACCGGCGCCCGGGTCAGCGCGCTGGTGCCCAGGTCGCCGTGGAGCAGGGCGCCGACGAAGTCCGCGTAGCGCACCGGCAGCGGATCCAGCAGGCCGTGCTCCTCGCGGAAGTCGTGCAGTTGCCGCGGTGTCGGGTTGGCGCCCTGGAAGAACGCGGACGCCGGGTCGACGTCGGAGAACCGCATCACCAGGAACACGAACAGCACGATCCCGAGCATCAGCGGCACGAGCAGGGCGACACGGCGGAGCAGGATCCGCAGGACGGCCGTCATGGGGCTAGGCCCACCTGGCCGTCAGGAGATTGATGCCCGGGTACGGCTGTGCCCTTATGCCGCTGAGCCGCGCCGGGTTCCAGGCGGTCATCAGCTCGTTGTGGACGACCGGGTAGAGCACGGCCTGTTCGGCGACGACGTCGATGTAGTCCTGGACGATCGCCTTCTTCCTGGCCGGGTCGGGCTCCCGGGTGGCCCGGTCCATGTCCTTGAAGAGCTGCTTGGCGACGGGGTCGGCGGCCCAGCGGGTGTACTGCATCCAGAGGTTCTCGGGGCCGTAGTTGTAGTGCATGATCAGGTCGGCGTCGAGGCCGAACTGGTTGGGGTTCGAGGCGGCGGCGACGACCTGGTAGTCCTGCTTCTGGTCCATCTTGGTGAACACGGCCGTGGTCTCCTGCGGGGACAGCGTCGTGCGCACGCCGATCGCGTCCCAGGAGGCCTTGACGGTCGGCAGGCAGTCCACGATCCAGCTGACGTTCACGGCCAGGATCTCGATGCTCAGCCCCTTGACCCCGGCCGCCTTCAGCAGCGCCTTCGCCTTGTCCGGGTCGTGGTCGTAGACCGTCTTCGCCCGGCGGTAGGACGGGTTGGCCTCGTCGAGGAAGGAACTGGCCGGTTTGCCGTGGCCCTTGAGCGCGACCTCCACCATCTTCTCGGTGTCGATGGCGTAGTGCAGGGCCTGGCGCACCCGTACGTCGTCGAACGGCTTGTGCTCGGTGTTGAACATCAGGAACAGGTTGTTCATCCCGGCCCCGCCGGCGACGGTGAGACCGCCGCTCTCCAACTGGCCGATGTTGGCGTACGGGATGTTGTCCGCGATCTGCGCCCCCGCGCTCGACCCGGAGATCTTCGCGACGCGGGGCGCCGCGTCCACGATCGTCAGCCAGTTCATCTTGCGGAAGGCGGGCTTGCGCGGCCCGTTGTAGTCGGCGAACGCCTCGAAGGTCGTGTTCGACTTCGGATGGTGAGCGGTCTGCCGGTACGGCCCCGAGCCGATCGCCTTGCCCTTGATGGCGTCGTCCCAGGCGCCGGGCCGGGAGAACACGTGCTTCGGCATGATCTTCGCGAGCGTCAGCCGCGACAGCCCGTCCGGGAACGGGAACTTCAGCACCAGCTCCACGTGCTGCGCGTCGATCTTCCGGACCTCCTTCAGCCAGCTCGCGAAGAAGCCCTTGGCGAGGGTCTGGGTGTCCGGGTCGAGGATCCGCCGGAACACGAAGACCACGTCGTCGGCGGTGACCGGCTTGCCGTCGTGGAACTTCGCACCCGCCCGCAGAGCGAACGTCCACGACGTGCCGGCCGGGTCCTTCGGCACCTCGGTCGCCAGGGCCGGATACGGCTCACGGGAGATCGGGTCCGTGTCCAGCAGGCCCTCGTAGATGTGGTTGTTGGCGGCCATGCAGAACGCGGACGCCGTCTGGGTGGGGTCCCAGCTGCCGTCGTTGCCGTAGCCGATCACCGCGGTGAGGGTCCGGTCCCGGCCACTGCCCGTACCGGTGTCGTTGGTGGACTCCGGCCCGGACGAACAGGCCGACAGCGACGCGGAGACGGCGGCGGCCGCGCCCAGGGCGCCGGTGTACTTCAGGAACGACCGGCGGTGCAGCGCCGGCACGTCGGGGGTCTCGTCGCGCACGGGTCCTCCAGCGAGTTCTGGGGGGAAGGGCTGACAGAGGAGATACGACGTCCTACGTCCTGCGGTCAGCGCGACCATAGGAGGGGGCTCGGGGGCGGTCAAGGGATCGCACACGAATGGCGCATCTGCCATAGGTGGAACCAATGGCGCTGTGTGCGTAAACAGTTGACGCCCTATCAGAACAGGTCCGGGGTCCGGTACCGCCAGAGGTGGGACGTGGGACGTCCGGGGCGCGTACGATGCGGCGCATGTCCGAGGAGCCCAGGACCAGCCGGATACAGCGCCAGGTCGTCCAGCTCATCCTCGACCGCAGACTCACCGCCGGGGCACCGCTGCCCACGGAGGCCGCACTGATGGAGGACCTCGGCGTCAGCCGCAACTCCGTCCGCGAGGCGCTCAAGGCCCTCCAGGCCCTCGACATCGTCGAGGTCAGACACGGCTACGGCACCTACGTCGGCCGGGCCTCCCTCACCCCGCTCGTCGACGGCCTGACCTTCCGCGCCCTGGCCCGCCACGACGACGACACCGCCGCCCTCGCCGAGATCCTCCAGGTGCGGGAGGTGCTGGAGGAGGGCCTGATCCGCCGGGTCGCCACGACCGCCACCGAGGCGGAACTGGACCGGCTGGAGGACGTGGTGGCCCGCATGGAGTCCGCCCTCGGCCCGGGCGGCTCCTTCCCCGAACTCGACCGCGAGTTCCACGACGTGCTGTACGCGTCTTTGGGCAACGACCTCGTCCGCCAGCTCCTCGCCGCGTTCTGGACGGTCTTCCGCCGGGTGTCCGGGGCCCGCGGCCTGCCCGGCGACCCGCCCCCCGAGATCACGGCCCGCCGCCACCGCGACATCGTCACGGCGCTGCGGGCCCGCGATGTGGAGGGAGCGCAGCGGGCGATGGCGGTGCACTTCCGGGGGATCGAGGCGCAGACGGGGCGGGAATCGCGAGGGGTGGGCCGATTCCGCCCCCCGGCAAGCGAACGCGGCGCATGATGAGGCCGTGAGCGAGCTGTGGAGCGAGAGCGACATAGGCGTCCTGCGCCTGCCCTCCGGCCGGCTGGTGCGAGGGCGGGGGCTGCGCCACCCCCTGGCCCCCGGCTCGCCCCTTCCCTCCTACGCCCTCTACCTCCTCGGCGGACAACCCCCCGCCGTCCCCTGGGAGTCGGACTGGATCCGCTGGCCGGACTTCCGTCTCCCGTCGGACCGGGCGGCCGCCCGCGCGGCGTTGGCGGACGCGTGGGAACGGGCCGCCGGGGAACGGGTGGAGATCGCCTGCGGCGGAGGGCGCGGCCGTACGGGCACGGCGCTGGCCTGCCTGGCGGTGCTGGACGGGGTGCCGGGGGAGGAGGCGGTGGCGTACGTCCGGCGGCACTACGACCGGCATGCCGTGGAAACGCCCTGGCAGCGGCGGTACGTGCGCCGGTTCGGGCAGGGATGAGCCTCTCCTTCGGCACGGTGCCTCATCCCTTGGTCGCACGGCCGTAGACCGACGGCCGACAGCGGAGCCGGTGCCGCGCTCGGCACAGTGGGCGTTCCGCGCGGTGGCCCGCCGCTACGGGGCGGCGGGCCACCGCACCGCTCAGCCGCAGTAGAGGTCGGAGGCGGGCCGTTCGCCGGTGGCCAGGAAACGGGAGACCGCCCGGTCGCCGCAGGCGTTGCCGTTGGCCAGATAGGCGTCATGGCCCGTGGAGTTCACGGTGACCATGACGGCCCGGTCGCCGAGGGCCCGGCGCAGCTTCAGGGCTCCGGCGAGCGGGGTGGCGACGTCCCGCCGGTTCTGCACGAGCAGGATGGTGGAGGGGCCGCGGTCGGTGATCCGCACGGCCGGCTCCTTCGGCGCGTACGGCCAGGCCGCGCACACCATCGGCCCGCGCGGCATGCCCGCGGTCAGCGGGTACGCGGCCCGGCTCGCGGCGACAGCCTTCTGGTACGCGGCGGCCGAGTCGGGCCAGTCGACGTCGTTGCAGATGGTGCCGACGCCGACCGCGGTGACGTTCTGCAGGACCGACTCGGGCGGCGCCTCGGGCGCCGGCGGCACGGTGCCCTCGCGAACGGCCCGGATGGTGTTGGCCAGGGTCGGGTAGTCGTCGGGGTCGTAGAGGCTGGACAGCATGGTCTGACGCAGCGCGTTGCCGTCCAGCCGCGGGGGGTTGGCGCCCGGCCAGGGCAGGGGCTCGCGGTCCAGCCGGGCGGCGAGCCGCAGGAAGCCGGACCGTACCTCCGCGGGCGTACGGGCGACCCGGTACGGATTGCCGGGGCGGGAGGCCCACTTGGCGAACTCGGGGAAGTTGTCCTCGACACCGACCTCGAAGGCGGCGAGCCAGTTGCGGGTCACGCGCGTGTGGTCGGGATTGTTGTTGCTGTCCAGCACGATGCGGTCGGTGCGGTGCGGGAACAGCTGGCTGTAGACGGCTCCGACGTAGGTGCCGTACGAGACGCCCCATGCGGAGATCTTCTCCTCTCCGAGGGCGGCCCGCAGGCGGTCCAGGTCGCGGGCCTCGTTGGCGGTGCTGATGTGCCGGATCAGCTCACCGCCGTTGCGGGCACAGGCCTCGGCCGTACGCCGGGCGGTGGCCATGCTCTCGTCGACGGAGCCGTCCGGGGCGGGCCAGGGCAGGCGCTTCGTCATGCTGATGTCGGCCGGGTCGAGCGCGCAGTCGACGGCGGTGGACGGTGCCATGCCGCGCGGCGCGAACCCGACGAGGTCGTAGGCGTTGCGCACGCCCTGCGGCAGCTTCTGCCCCTTGCCCGAGGGGTCGGCGAGACTGTCCCCGCCGGGGCCGCCCGGGATGAGCAGCAGGGCGCCCCGCCGGGCGGACGGCTTCTCACTCGGGATCCGGGAAACGGCGATCTGGATCTTTGCGCTGTCCGGGTCGGAGTAGTCCATCGGGACGTCGAGGGTGGCGCACTGCTGCCTGGGGTCGAGACCAGGGCCGCTGCACCGGCCCCAGTCGAGGGAGCCGGGCCCGGCGGCGGTCGCCCCACCGGGCCCGGCGAACGCGAGCACCGCACCGGTGGCGGCGACCAGCGCCGCGCATTTCGTGATCCGCTTCATGTCCAGCAGCGTGACCGACCGGGGCAGAAGGACACATCCGGGTAACTGCCCTATGTCTCTGGGGGATTACCCCAGGTTTTCCGGCGTCGCGGGTCTCTGCGCGAAGTAGCTGTCGTGTCGCACCCGGAACTCCCGCGGCGCCTCGCCGTGGTTCCTGGCCGCCGGCCCCGGCCGCCGCAGCATGAAGACGTCGACCGCGTCCTGTGTCTCCACCGTGAAGCCGTGGCGCTCGTAGAGCCGGCGGGCCGGGCTGCCCCGGAGGACGTTCAGCCGGACGAGGTCGCCGGAGGCGTCCGTCCTGGTCAGCAGGGCCCGCAGGACCGCCGACCCCAGGCCCCGGCCCTGGAGCGCCGGAGTGAGGTAGAAGTGCTCCAGCCAGAGGCCGCTGTCGGACGGGCGCAGGGTGACGCTGCCCGCGAAGGTGCCCTCCGACGTGATGATCGACGTGTGCCGCGGGGAGAAGCCGTCCCGCAGGCGCTGTCTGACCCGGTGCCCGTCGTAGCGGCCCAGCCGCTCCAGGTCCGGGCGCATCACCACGGCCCGCAGTTCCGCTATCGCCTCGACATCCGCCGGCCGCGCGGGGCGGATGTCCCATTCCGGTTCCGGGTGACCCTCTGACGTTTCCACGGCCGGATTGTTTCAACGCTCGCGGTGCCCTCTCGTCCGCGGTCCCCAATACGCCCGGCGGCGTGCCGATTTCCGTCAATCGGCCGCCCGGCCGACCGCTGGAAAGTACCCCCGGTCTGCGACACCCCGTGCCGAACCCCTTTGTGTCGCCCCGCAGTTGTAGGACACAGCCCCCCTTCGAAGTGCAGTCGCGGAGTGTGACAACGAAGATGCGAAGAGTGAAACCGTGAAAGGAGGGGGAGCACGGTGGAGGCACGACAGTCGGCGCTCTGCGCCGAAGAAGCGGAGGACGCGGTGAAAGAATTGCGGGCAGAACTCGCCAAGGCCGGAATTATCCTGCTCTCGACGGGACTTGGCGGAACCGCCCGGCGTCTCACGGCGGTGCCGCGATGAAGCCTCCCGTCGGCGCCTATGTCGTGGACACCCGCAGCGGACGCATCGGCATCGTCATGGGGCATGAGGGGCCCTACGTGCAGTTGCGGCCGTACGGCGGCGGCAGGGAGTGGGACGCCGACCCCGGGGCCGTCCGGCACGCCACCCCGGCCGAGCGGCTGCGCGTGGCCACCGCGTACGCCAACGCCCGCAGCAGGGGTGAGGTCCCTTGACGTGACGGCCCTGCCAGAATGGCTCCATGAGTCTGTTCCGCGACGACGGCATCGTGCTGCGCACCCAGAAGCTGGGTGAGGCGGACCGGATCATCACACTGCTCACGCGCGGTCACGGCCGGGTACGCGCGGTGGCCCGGGGTGTGCGCCGGACGAAGTCGAAGTTCGGTGCGCGCCTGGAGCCGTTCTCCCATGTCGACGTGCAGTTCTTCGCCAAGGGGAGCGAGCTGGTCGGGCGGGGGCTGCCGCTGTGCACCCAGAGCGAGACCATCGCGCCGTACGGCGGCGGGATCGTCACCGACTACGCCCGGTACACGGCCGGGACCGTCATGCTGGAGACCGCCGAGCGGTTCACCGACCACGAGGGGGAGCCGGCCGTGCAGCAGTACCTGCTGCTGGTCGGCGGGCTGCGGACCCTCGCCCGGGGCGAGCACGCACCGCACCTCGTGCTCGACGCGTTCCTGCTCCGCTCCCTCGCCGTCAACGGGTACGCCCCGAGCTTCACCGACTGCGCGAAGTGCGGGATGCCCGGACCCAACCGGTTCTTCTCGGTCGCCTCGGGCGGATCCGTCTGCGTGGACTGCCGCGTACCCGGCAGCGTCGTACCCTCGCCCCAGGCCCTGGAACTCCTCGGCGCCCTGCTTACGGGAGACTGGGAGACCGCGGACGCGTGCGAGGCGCGCTACGTGCGGGAGGGCAGCGGGCTGGTGTCCGCGTATCTGCACTGGCACATGGAGCGCGGGCTGCGCTCCCTGCGCTACGTCGAGAAGTAGCGCGGCGGCGGAACAGAGCAGCACAGAAGCAAGCGAGCACGAGGAGACGAGAAACACATGGCCGTACGCGGGATCCTGGGGCGCCAGCGCCGGGAGTACAGGACGCCGGAGCCGCACCCGTCCGGCGCGCGGCCCCCGAAGATCCCCGGGGAGTTCGTACCGCAGCATGTGGCGATCGTCATGGACGGCAACGGCCGCTGGGCCAAGGACCGGGGGCTGCCGCGCACCGAGGGGCACAAGGTCGGCGCCGAGCGCGTGCTGGACGTGCTCCAGGGGGCCGTCGAGATGGGCGTGGGCGCCATCTCCCTCTACGCCTTCTCCACCGAGAACTGGAAGCGCTCGCCCGACGAGGTGCGCTTCCTGATGAACTTCAACCGGGATTTCATCCGCAAGACCCGCGACCAGCTCGACGAGCTGGGCATCCGCGTGCGCTGGGTCGGCCGGATGCCCAAGCTGTGGCGCTCGGTCGCCAAGGAGCTCCAGATCGCCCAGGAGCAGACCAAGGACAACGACCGGCTGACCCTGTACTTCTGCATGAACTACGGCGGCCGGGCCGAGATCGCCGACGCGGCCAAGGCCATGGCGGAGGACGTCAAGAGCGGGAAGCTCGACCCCTCCAAGGTCAATGAGAAGACCTTCGCGAAGTACATGTACTACCCGGACATGCCGGACGTGGACCTGTTCCTGCGGCCCAGCGGCGAGCAGCGCACCTCCAACTATCTGATCTGGCAGAGCGCCTACGCCGAGATGGTCTTCCAGGACGTGCTGTGGCCGGACTTCGACCGGCGCGACCTGTGGCGGGCCTGCCTGGAGTTCGCCTCCCGGGACCGGCGCTTCGGCGGGGCCGTCCCGAACGAGGAGCTGCTGGCCATGGAGGGCGAGCAGCAGTAGCACACCGGGCCCGCCGGCCTCACCTGTCGCAGCCGACGCCGCGGCCCGCCGGCCTCACCCGTCGCAGCCGACCGCCGCGGCCCGGCAGCCCCTCCGGTGGCAGCCGGGCCGTGGCGGCGGTGTCCTGGTGGCATGGGTTCGACCGCCGTCGGCGCACCCCGGCGGACCACGAGACGGGCCGGGGTCTTCATCGCGGCCTCGCTGGCCCTGTTCTGCATCCAGCTGGACTTCTTCGCGCTCAACCTGGCCATCCCCGGGATCGCCGACGAGCTGGACACGACCGTCTCCGCGGCGCAGTGGACGCTGTCCGCGTACATGCTCGCCGTCGGCTGTCTGTTCATCGTCGGCGGACGGCTGGGTGATCTCCTCGGCCGGCGTCCGGTCCTGCTGGCCGGGACCGGGCTGTTCGCCGCCGCCTCCGTCGGCTGCGCCCTCGCGCCGAGCCTCGGAGTGCTCGTCGTGGCCCGGGTCGTGCAGGGCGCGGGTGCGGCGCTGATCTTCCCCGTGTCGGTCTCCGTGATCACCAACGCCTTCCCCGAGGAGACCCGGGCCCGGGCGCTCGGGGCGATGTTCGGGATCGCCAACGTCGGCACCGCTCTCGGACCGTTCGTCGGCGGGGGCTTCACCGACGGGCCCGGCTGGCGGTGGATCTTCTGGCTGCTGGCCCCGCTCAGCGCCCTCTCCCTGCTGATCGCCCTGTGGTACGTCCCCGACTCGCGGGACGAGAGCGCCCCGCGCCAGATCGACCTGCCGGGCTGTCTGGCCGTCGTGACGAGCCTGGCCGCCCTGACCCTGGCCGTGGAGCGGGGGAGCGCCTGGGGCTGGGACCACGCCCGCACGCTCGCCCTGTTCGGGATCGCCGTGGTGGCCGGTGCCCTCTTCGTGCTGCGGGAGCGGACCTGCCGGCATCCGCTGGTCGACTTCCGGCTCTTCCGCAACATCCGCTTCGACCTCGTCACCGTGATGGGGTCGGTCGCCAACATGGGCTACGCCGTCACCGTGTTCCTCGCCACGCTCCAGTTGCAGCAGGTGCGCGGCCTGTCGGCGATCCTGTCCGGCACGGTCTTCCTCGCCCCGGCCGTGATGGTCGCCTGCTCGGGGCCCATCGGCGCCTGGCTGTCCGGCCGGATGCGCGCCACCAGCGTCATGGCCCTGGCCGGGACCATCGCCGGGACCGGCATGATCGGGCTGAGCTTCGCCTGGTCCTGGTGGGTCTATCTGCCCGTCTTCACCTGGTGCGCGCTCGGGCTGGGCCTCGGCTGGACCTTCGCGAGCGTCGCCACCCAGCAGGTCGTCCAGCCCGCCCGCGCCGGAGAGGCCTCGGGCGTCGTCCTCACCGCCCTCGTCACGCTCGGCGCCATCGGCCTGGCGGCCGTCGCGGCGGCCATCACCTCACTCACCCCCGAGACCGGCCCGGAACGCGCCTACGACCTCATCCTGCGCGTCGGCGGCACCGTGATCCTGGCCTCCACGGCCCTCTCGCTGCTCGTCCGGCGCGCACTGAGCGCCCGGGGCGCGTGACGGCTCAGGGGCGCGGGGAACTGCGCGACAAGCCCCAACGCACCCGCAGACGGCGACCGGACGCCACCCTCACGGCGATCAACCGCTCAACCGCCGGAGGCCCCCGCGCAATCCGCACAGGTCCCGAAAATCTCCACCGTATGAGCCACGTTCACATACCCGTGCTCCGCGGCGATGGACTCGGCCCACTTCTCCACCGCCGGCCCCTCCACCTCCACGGCCTTGCCGCACCCGCGGCACACCAGGTGGTGGTGATGGTCGTCGGTGGAGCAGCGCCGGTACACCGACTCACCGTCGGCCGTGCGCAGGACGTCGACCTCACCGGCATCGGCGAGGGACTGCAGCGTGCGGTAGACCGTGGTGAGCCCGACCGAGTCACCCTTGTGCTTGAGCATGTCGTGCAGTTCCTGCGCGCTGCGGAACTCGTCGACCTCCTGCAGGGCCGCCGCCACAGCGGCCCGCTGCTTGGTGGCGCGGCCCTTCACGGACGGTCCAGCGGTCGTCACCGTTGCCTCCTCACGTCTGCCTTGCCCGGGCCATTGTGCCAGCCCGAGGTGGGGGCGGTCAGACGCCGACTTCGTCTGTCGCCGCGCGGCTGCCCGGGATGGCGCACTCGGCGGGGTCGGCCGTCGCGTCCGGGGCCGCCGCCGCGCGGGCGCGGCGCCGGGCCAGCGGGGCCGCGAGCGCCGTCAGCACGATGAACGCGCCGATGGTCAGCAGCACGATCGTCGCGCCGGGCGGCACGTCCTGGTAGTACGAGGTGACCGTGCCGCCGATCGTCACGCTCACGCCGATGGCGACGGCGATCGCGAACGTGGCGGCGAAGCTGCGGGTGATCTGCTGGGCGGCCGCGACCGGCACCACCATCAGCGCACTGACCAGCAGCAGCCCGACCACCCGCATCGCCACGGTCACCGTGACGGCCGCGGTGATCGCCGTCAGCAGGTTCAGGACCCGCACCGGCAGGCCCGTCACCCGGGCGAACTCCTCGTCCTGACTGACCGCGAACAGCTGCCGCCGCAGACCGAGGGTGACCAGGACGACGAACGCGGCCAGGACGCAGATCGCGGTGACGTCCGACTGGGACACCGTCGACAGGGAGCCGAACAGGTACGACGTCAGGTTGGCGTTGGAGCCCGTCGGCGCGAGGTTGATGAACATCACACCGCCGGCCATGCCGCCGTAGAACAGCATCGCGAGGGCGATGTCGCCGCGGGTCTTGCCGTACCAGCGGATCAGCTCCATGAGGACCGCGCCGAGGACGGAGACCAGGGTCGCCATCCACACCGGTGACCAGGACAGCAGGAAGCCGAGGCCGACGCCGGTCATCGCCACGTGACCGATGCCGTCGCCCATCAGGGCCTGGCGGCGCTGGACCAGGTAGATCCCCACCGCGGGGGCGGTGATGCCGACCAGGACGGCGGCGAGCAGGGCCCGCTGCATGAAGGCGTAGTCGAGGAAGTCCATCAGCTCAGCAGTCCCGTGCGGATCGGTTCGGCGCCCGCGGGTGCGTGCGGGTGCACGTGGTCGTGGCCGGGCAGGGCGTGCTGGCCAACGGCCTTCGGGGGCGGCCCGTCGTGGACGACGCAGCCGTCGCGCAGGACGACCGCCCGGTCGATGAGGGGCTCCAGGGGGCCCAGTTCGTGCAGCACGAGCAGCACGGTCGTGCCCTGGGAGACCTGCTCGGCGAGGGTGTGCGCGAGGACCTCCTGGCTGGCCAGGTCGACGCCGGCCATCGGCTCGTCCATGATCAGCAGCTCGGGTTCGGAGGCGAGCGCGCGGGCGATCAGGACGCGCTGGTGCTGGCCGCCGGAGAGGGCGTCGACCGAGTCCTTGGCCCGGTCCGCCATGCCGACGAGCTCCAGCGCCTGCCGTACGGCCTTGCGGTCGGCCTTGCGCAGGACGCCGAAGCGGGCCCGGGACAGGCGGCCGGAGGAGACCACCTCGGTCACCGTGGCGGGCACGCCGCCGGCGGCCGTGGTGCGCTGCGGGACGTAGCCCACGCGGTGCCAGTCGCGGAACCGCCCGTGGTCCGTGCCGAACAGCTCGATGGCACCGGCGCCGGTCTGCACCTGGCCGATGATGCTGCGCACGGCCGTGGACTTGCCCGAGCCGTTCGCGCCGAGCAGCGCGACGACCTCGCCGCGGTGCACGGTGAGGTCGATGCCGCGCAGCACGGGGCGCGAGCCCAGGTCCGCGCGGACGCCGCGCAGGGATACGACGGGCTCGGTCATGCCGTCCTCCGGTGGGTCGATCACTTGGCTCCCAGGGCCGTCCGCAGGGCCTTGAGGTTGGCTTCCATGACCTGGAAGTAGTCGTCGCCGCGGGACTTGCCGGTGATGCCCTCGAGCGGGTCGAGGACGTCCGTCTTGAGCTTCGCGTCCTTGGCGAGGGTCTTCGCGGTCTTGTCGGAGACCAGTGTCTCGTAGAAGACGGTGGTGACGCCGTCGGCCTTGGCCTCCTGCTGGAGTTCCCTGACCCGGGCGCCGCTGGGCTCGCTCTCGGGGTCGAGGCCGGAGATGGCCTCCTGGGTGAGGCCGTAGCGCTCGGCGAGGTAGCCGAAGGCGGCGTGGTTGGTGAAGAAGACCTTGGTCTTGGTGTCCTTCAGGCCGTTCTCGAAGTCGCCGTTCAGCTCGTTCAGCTTCTTGACCAGGGCCGCGGTGTTCTTCTTGTAGTCGGCCGCGTGGTCCGGGTCGGCCTTCTCGAAGGCCTTGCCGACGCCCTGGGCGACCTCGGCGTACTTCACCGGGTCGAGCCAGACGTGCGGGTCGCGGGCGTGCTCCTCCTCCTCGGAGTGGGCCTCCTCGGAGTGGCCTTCCTCGGAGTGGCCTTCCTCTTCCTCGTGGCTGTGGCCGCCGGTGCCGTGGTCCTCGAGGTGGGTCAGGGTGGCCGCGTCGATCTTGGTCTTGATGCCGGTCTGCGAGACGGCCTCGTCGACGGCGGGCTGGAGGCCCTTGAGGTAGAGCGCCGCGTCGGCCTCCTCCAGCTGCGCGCGCTGCTGGGTGCTGATCTCCAGGTCGTGCGGCTCCTGGCCGGGCTCGGTCAGGCTGGTGACGTTCGTGTGGTCGCCGCCGATCTGCTCGGCGAGGAAGGCCATCGGGTAGAACGACGCGACGACGTCGAACTTGTCCGTGTTGCCCGTGGCCGCGCTGTCGCTGGAGCAGGCGGTCAGGGCGCCGAGGCCGAGAGCGGAGGCCAGGGCGGCGGGTATGAGGTGTCGTCGTACGTTCATGACAGTCATTTTCAACAAATATGGAAACCGTTGTCAACAAAGAGTCTGAGCAGGGCCTTGAGGTCCACGGAGGGGGAGCGATTTGATTGAGAGGGCGTCCCCGCCGGTAACCTGAGTCATTCGCTGGAAGCAACTCGCTTCGTCGCCCGTCGTCGTAATGAAGAGAGCACCGTGGCCGCCGACAAGATCGACACCATCGTCAGCCTGAGCAAGCGCCGTGGCTTCGTATTCCCCTGTAGTGAGATCTACGGCGGCCAGCGCGCCGCTTGGGACTACGGCCCCCTGGGTGTCGAGCTCAAGGAGAACCTCAAGCGCCAGTGGTGGCGCTACATGGTGACGTCGCGCGAGGACGTCGTGGGGATCGACTCGTCCGTGATCCTGGCCCCCGAGGTCTGGGTCGCCTCCGGTCACGTCGCCACCTTCACGGACCCGCTGACCGAGTGCACCTCCTGCCACAAGCGGTTCCGCGCGGACCACCTGGAGGAGGCCTACGAGGCCAAGCACAAGCGCCTGCCGGAGAACGGCCTGGCCGACGTCAACTGCCCCAACTGCGGCAACAAGGGCCAGTTCACCGAGCCCAAGCAGTTCTCGGGCCTGCTGTCCACCCACCTCGGCCCGACCCAGGACTCCGGCTCCGTCGCCTACCTGCGGCCCGAGACCGCGCAGGGCATCTTCACCAACTTCTCCCAGGTGCAGACCACCTCGCGCCGCAAGCCGCCGTTCGGCATCGCCCAGATGGGCAAGTCCTTCCGCAACGAGATCACGCCCGGCAACTTCATCTTCCGCACCCGCGAGTTCGAGCAGATGGAGATGGAGTTCTTCGTCAAGCCGGGCGAGGACGAGAAGTGGCAGGAGTACTGGATGGAGCAGCGCTGGAACTGGTACACCGGTCTCGGCCTGCGCGAGGAGAACATGCGGTGGTACGAGCACCCGAAGGAGAAGCTCTCCCACTACTCCAAGCGCACCGCCGACATCGAGTACCGCTTCCAGTTCGGCGGCAGCGAGTGGGGTGAGCTGGAGGGCGTGGCCAACCGCACCGACTACGACCTCGGTGCCCACTCCAAGGCCTCCGGCCAGGACCTCACCTACTTCGACCAGGAGGCCGGCGAGCGCTGGACTCCGTACGTCATCGAGCCCGCGGCCGGTGTCGGCCGCGCGATGCTGGCGTTCCTGCTGGACGCCTACATCGAGGACGAGGCCCCCAACGCCAAGGGCAAGATGGAGAAGCGCACCGTGCTGCGCCTCGACCACCGCCTCGCCCCGGTGAAGGTCGCGGTGCTGCCGCTGTCCCGCAACCCGGAGCTGTCCCCGAAGGCCAAGGGTCTCGCCCAGGCGCTCCGGCAGCACTGGAACATCGAGTTCGACGACGCCGGCGCCATCGGCCGCCGCTACCGCCGCCAGGACGAGATCGGTACGCCGTTCTGCGTGACCGTCGACTTCGACACGCTCGAGGACAATGCGGTGACCGTCCGCGAGCGCGACACGATGAAGCAGGAGCGGGTGTCGCTGGACCAGATCGAGGGGTACCTCGCGGCGCGTCTCGTCGGGTGCTAGTTGATTGACGGGTCAGCGTCCGCCCGGCTTGTGTGATTCGCCGGGTGCGGATCCGTCGTGGTTTGTCGCGCCCACGCGGCGGAGCCGCATATCGATACAGCCCCGCGCCTCTGTCGGACCCCGCTGCCCCTACGGGACGCGGGGTCCGACCCGTTACAGGTCCAGGTCGGCGTTGAGGGCCGCGTGGTCGGAGGCTGCGGTGGTCCTCGACTTCACGCTGTTGAAGGACTTGATGCCCTCGGCGAAGATTCCGCGGGTCTCCAGGCCGACGTGCTGCACCTGGCTCCACAGCGACGGGGACAGCAGCAGGTAGTCGATCTTCTGCCGTGACGAGTCGCACTCCCCGAACGTGCCGGGCAGCCCTTTGTAGCTCGGGTGGCTCATCACGTCCTGCAGGCCGGTGGCCAGGAGGGCGCTGACCGGTTTGCTGCCGGGGGAATCGTTCATGTCTCCGGCGACCAGCACGCGCGAAGAGCGTGTGAGGGCGGCCCGGTAGATCTCCGCGACCCGCTTGGCCTGGTTCTCCCGCAGCTTCGGGTTGTCGTTGGACTTGCTCTTGAGGTGGTTGCCCAGGAGCCACAGGGGCTCCTCCCCGGGACCGGTTCTGATCTCGATCTCGAACTCGGGGCAGTCGCGGCTGAACAGCGGATTCCCGGATTCGTCCGGATCGGCGTCGAAGATGTGCGACCGCACGGACCTGATCGGGAAGCGGCTGAGGATGCCGATGTCGATGCCGCGGATGTCGTTGCCGTCGATCAGCATGTTGTAGGGATACGGCTTCCCTTCGGCCGGGCCGCCCACGATCTGCTCGTTGAAGCGGTCCAGGGTGAGGCGGTCCTCGACCTCGACCGTGAGCAGGATGTCGGCGTTGACCTCGGTGACCACCTTGCCGGTGTTCCGCACGGCGTCCCCGTCGAGGTCCTCCCGCACGAGTTCGGCCCAACCGGACCAGTTTCTCCGGCCGCCTGCGAGGATCCGCACCTCGAAGTCGGCCGACCCCGGCCGCCCGGACGTCTGGAAGAGACTGGCTCCCCCACGGGTCTGGTTGATGAAGATCGGCGGAGGGTCGTCGGGGTCCGTCGAATAGGCCCTGTACTTCTTGATGAGCTCGGCGATCCGGAGCTTCTCGTCCCGCTCATAGGTCGCCAGGTCGAGCAGGGAGACCAACTCGGCGAAGTCGGCCAGGATCCGCCGGCGCCGCTCGACGTCCTGGAGGCCGAGGACCGCGGGGCGGCGGAAGAGATTCTCCATGTTGAAGGTGGCGATACGGACGGTCATGGCGCGCTCCCTCGGGCGGCGCAGAGTTCCGCGCGACCGGTGGGCGGGCGCCGCCGGGGAGACCGCTCACCGGCACTTTCCATTGTCCGAGCGGGTGTGAAACGTGTCGAACGGTGGGGCCCTTGAGGACGCTGAGGTGCGGGGGATTGGCCCCGCATCCCCCGGGCCGATTGGTCCTGTTCCCGCGCGGCGGGGGCGCGCCAGGGTGAGCGCATGAGCATCGCGTTCCTGCTGACCACCCTTGTCGTCGTCGCCACGCCGGGCACCGGCGTCGTCTACACCCTGGCCGCCGCGCTCTCCCGGGGGCGCCGCGCGAGTGTCGTCGCGGCCGTCGGCTGCACGCTCGGGATCGTGCCGCACCTGCTGGCCACGGTCACCGGCGTCGCCGCGCTGCTGCACGCGAGCGCGACCGCCTTCCAGCTGCTGAAGTACGCGGGCGTCGCCTACCTGCTGTACATGGCGTGGGCGACGGTGCGGGGCAAGGAGGCACTCATGGTCGAGGAGCGGGACGCGGCCCCGGAGGTGTCGGCGCGCCGGGTGATCGTGCGCGGCGTGCTGGTCAACATCCTCAACCCGAAGCTGACGATCTTCTTCTTCGCGTTCCTGCCGCAGTTCGTGAGCCCCGGGGAGCCGCACGCGGTGCTGCGCATGGCCGGGCTGGGCGGGGTCTTCATGCTGGCGACTTTCGTGGTGTTCGCCGCGTACGGGGTGCTGGCCGCGTCGGTGCGCCGGCACATCGTGGGCCGCCCCCGGGTGATGGCCTGGCTGCGGCGGGGCTTCGCGGGCTCGTTCGTGGCCCTGGGGGCGAAGCTCGCGCTCACGGCGCGGTAGCCGCAGGCTCTCCGGGGGACGGCGACGCAATGCCCTTCCGGGTGACGGTGGCCCGAGCGGCGCGTGCTCTCACGCCGCCGTCGGGTCCACCGTGGCCTGGTGGGCCTCCGCCAGGTGTTCCTCCGCCTTCAGCCAGGGCAGGAACTGGGCGCTTCTGTGCCAGCCGCAGGTGTCGCATCTGATCCTGCGCTGGACGCCCGTCCGGTGCACCCGCACCACGTGCTCCCGGCCGTGCTGGTCCCACCGGCTGACCTTGCTCGTGTCGATCTGCGTCATGGCCCCTCCCGCGTCGAGAAATCCGGCGTTCCGGTCTGCTCGCAGCAAGGAGTGTGCAGCAAGACCGACATCAACAGGGTTTCCCCGGAGATGAGTTATCAGGCCGTGAGAGACCTCAGGCGACGGTGCGGGGCAGGCGCAGGCTCAGCAGGCCGGTGAGTACGACGCCGCCCAGCTGCACCAGCAGGGTCGTGACCAGGGCGTCCCGCATGCCCATTCCCGGAACCAGGGACAGGAACAGCGTGCCCAGGGTCGCCACGCCGAGGGCCAGCGCCGACTGCTGGGTGGTGATCATCACCCCGCTGCCGACACCGGCCCGGGCGGGCGGCACCTCGGAGAGGATCACCCGGTAGACGACGGGGAGTTGCAGCGCCTGGCCCGCACCGGCGACCGCCGCGCCCGGGAGCAGCTCGACGAAGCCGAGGTGCGGCCAGAACCGCCAGGCGGCCAGCGCCATCAGGGCCAGGCCCACGCCCTGGAGGGCGGCACCGGCCGTCACCACGCGGGTGCCGTACCGGGCGACCAGCCGCGGGCCCAGCAGCGAGAACACGAAGAACACCACCGCCAGGGGCAGGAGCGCCAGGCCCGCCGCGACCGGCGAGAGCCCGGCGCCCTGTTGCAACGCCACCGCGATCACGAACATGAAGCCGCTGAAGCCGATGGAGAACGGCAGCACCAGCAGCAGCCCGCGCCGCAGCGAGGTGAGCGCGAACAGGCTCGGCGGCACCAGCGGCGTACGGCCCTCGCGGTCGGCCCGGCGCTCCACCGCGCCGCTCCGGGCGATGGCGCTGAGCAGGGAGACGAACCCTCAGCCTGTCTCCCGGTAGTTCATGAACCAGTGGGTGTCGAAGTAGCGGGCCATGGTGAACCGGTGGTGCGGTTCGGTGAGGATGCGGCAGACGAACTCCGCGGTCCGGTAGGCGAAGGGGACGTCCTCGCCGTCGAAGGACCGCACCACGACGGGCCACCGGTCGGGGTCGTCGCCGTCGGTCCGCCAGCAGTACAGGTCCTCGTGCTCCGTGCCCGCCCAGATGAGCAGGCCCTCGTCCCGGAGTTGCGTCCACGGCTCCTGGTTCAGGTCCAGGTAGCCGTCGAAGGCGCCCTCGCCGAACGTCTCCACCATGCGCTTGTAGTCGCCGGGCAGGGGGGTGCCCAGGCGTGACTCCGTCTCCGTCCAGTCCACGTCGGGCCGCCGGGCGGGCTCGCTCCAGCCCGTGATGCGGGTGAGCCGCTCCATCCAGTCGACGCCGATGCCGGCGTCCTCGTCCCGGGCGGGCACCGGGGGGTGGGGCACCTCCCGGTGGGCGACGGCCAGCACCGGCCGCTCGATCCCCTCGCCGTCCCGCGCCGTGCCCGCGCCGCCCCACCGGTCCCCGTAGGCCCACGCCCGCAGGGTCACGGCCCGGTCCGCGAAGGGGGCGAGGAGGGCCGCGCCCCGGGACTCGTCGGCCGTCGGGTCGGTGAAGCCGTCGAGGACGAGCGTGCGCGGCGTGCCGTAGCGGCCGTCGAGCAGATCGATCAGGGCCTGCGGGTCGAGGTCGGCCGGCAGGTAGAGGTGGCCGCTCGCAGGTCCGAGCCGGTCCAGCAGGTCGTTGACGGTGGCTTGGGTGAGCTCCATGGCGGACAGTGAAGCGCACGGCACCGACAATCAGCGGTCCGCGGTCACCACCACGTCCCGCACCTCCGGCGACTCCAGGCGGCGCGCGGCCCGCTCGGCGGTCCCCCGGGCCCACCGCCCGTTCGTCACCGCCCCCAGCGCCAGCACCGCGAACCCGCACACGGCGAGGATCCACCACCCGGGCCGGGCCGCGGACACGAACACCTCCCGGTAGGAGGCGGAGCCGACGCCCGAGGCGAGGACCGCGCCCACCACGGCCACGCCCAGTGTCTGTCCGAGCTGCCGGCTCGTGGAGGCGACCGCCGCTGCCACGCCCGCCTGGGCGCGTGGCATGCCGGACACCGCCGTGTTGGTGATGGGCGCGTTGACGAAGCCGAAGCCGATGCCGAACAGGACGTAGCCGGCGAAGAGCGTGACGTCGGAGGTCTCGGCCTCGAACGCGGCGAACAGGACACCGCTCGTCGTCATCGCCAAGCCCGCGATCAGCAGCGGCAGGCGCGGGCCGCGCGAGCCCACCAGCCGGCCCGAGAGCGGCGCGCACAGGAAGGTCGGGACCGCCATCGGCAGCATCCACAGGCCCGCCTCCAGGGCGGTCAGACCGCGGACGTTCTGCAGGTACAGCGTCGACAGGAACAGGAAGCCGCCGAGCGCGGCGAAGGCGCTGATCGCGATCACCGTGGCCCCGCTGAACGGCGCCGACCGGAAGAACCGCAGGTCGATCAGCGGCTCCTTGCGACGCGGCTCGTAGAGGAGCAGCCCCACCAGGGCGGCGAGGGCGACGGCGGCCAGCGGCGCGATCGACCCGAACGGGGTGCTCGGCGCCTCGATGATCGCGTACGTGAGCGAGCCGAACAGTGCGATCACCAGCACCTGCCCGACGGGGTCGGGTCGGCGGGCGCGCGGCGCGCGGGACTCGGGGACGAAGCGCAGGGTGAGCAGCAGGGCCGCGAGGCCCACCGGCAGATTGATCCAGAAGATGGAGCGCCAGCCGACGGAGTCGACCAGGAGCCCGCCGACCAGCGGGCCGGCGGCCATCGATATGCCGACGACCGCGCCCCAGACGCCGATGGCCCGGGCCCGCTCGCGCGGGTCGGTGAAGGTGTTGGTGATGATCGACATGGCGACCGGGTTCAGCATCGAGCCGCCCACCGCCTGCACCATCCGGAACGCGATCAGCGCCTCCAGGCTCGGTGCGAGGGAGCACAGCACCGAGCCGAGGGTGAAGACGACCAGGCCCGCCATGAAAACCCGCTTGCGGCCGATCCGGTCGGCCGTGGAACCCGCGAGCATCAGCAGCGAGGCCAGGACCAGCGTGTACGCGTCGATCGTCCACTGCAGACCCGACGTGCTGGCGTGCAGGTCCTGCTGCATGGAGGGCAGGGCCACGTTCAGGACCGTGTTGTCGAGGCTCACGATCAGCAGGCTCATGCAGCAGATCGCGAGCACCAGCATGCGGCGGCGGTGACTGAGCTCGGGCATGCGCTTCATCGTACGCCGATTTCGATAGTGTGGCTAACTAATGAATTTTGCCATCTCATTGCACGGCACAATGGAGGCATGTCCACGCCCCTCCAGATCGGTCCGCACACCGTCCAGCCGCCCGTCGTCCTGGCCCCCATGGCCGGGATCACCAACGCGCCCTTCCGCACCCTGTGCAGGGAATTCAGCGCAGGTAAGGGCCTGTTCGTCAGCGAGATGATCACCACCCGGGCGCTGGTCGAGCGCAACGAGAAGACCATGCAGCTGATCCACTTCGACGCGACGGAGACGCCGCGCTCGATCCAGCTCTACGGCGTGGACCCCGCGACCGTCGGCAAGGCCGTCCGCATGATCGCGGAGGAGGACCTCGCCGACCACATCGACCTCAACTTCGGCTGCCCCGTGCCGAAGGTCACCCGCAAGGGCGGCGGCTCCGCGCTGCCGTACAAGCGGAACCTGCTGCGGGCCATCCTGCGCGAGGCCGTCAGCGGCGCCGGCGACCTGCCCGTGACGATGAAGATGCGCAAGGGCATCGACGACGACCACATCACCTTCCTCGACGCCGGACGGATCGCCGTCGAGGAGGGCGTCACCGCCATCGCCCTGCACGGCCGCACCGCCGCCCAGCACTACGGCGGCACCGCCGACTGGGACGCCGTCGCCCGGCTGAAGGAGCACGTGCCGGAGATCCCGGTGCTCGGCAACGGCGACATCTGGTCGGCCGAGGACGCCCTGCGAATGGTCCGCGAGACCGGCTGCGACGGCGTGGTCGTCGGCCGCGGCTGCCTCGGGCGGCCCTGGCTCTTCTCCGACCTGGTCGCCGCCTTCGAGGGCCGCACCGAGGACATCGCCCGCCCCGCCCTGCGCGAGGTCGCCGACGTCATGGTCCGGCACGCCACGCTGCTCGGGGAGTGGATCGGCGACGAGGCCCGGGGCGTGATCGACTTCCGCAAGCACGTCGCCTGGTACCTGAAGGGCTTCGCGGTCGGCTCCGAGATGCGCAAACGCCTCGCGATCACCTCGTCCCTGGAGGAGCTGCGCTCCGGCCTGGACGAGCTGGACCTCGACCAGCCCTGGCCGTCCGGCGCCGACGGGCCCCGGGGCCGTACCTCCGGCAACAACCGTGTGGTGCTGCCGGACGGCTGGCTGAAGGACCCCTACGACTGCGCCGGGGTCGGCGAGGACGCCGAGCTCGACACCTCGGGCGGCTGATCAGTCCTTGGAGGGGTGCGGTGTGGAGCCGAACGCCTTCAGGAAGCGGTCGCGGAAGGAGCTCATCTTCCACACGGGCGCGTCGCGCTCGGGCTTGAGGCCCTCCGTCCAGTTCCAGTCGGCGACCTTGTCCAGGACCTTCGGGTCCTTCGCGACGATCGACACCGGCACGTCCCGGGAGGCGTGGTTCCCGCTGACCCGGGCGATGGGCTGGTGGTCGCCGAGGAAGACCAGGACGGTGTCGTCGGTGCCGTAGCGCTCCAGCCACTGGGTGAGGCTGGTGACCGAGTACTGGATGGACTTGCCGTACTCCTCGCGGGACTTGGTGGTGTCGGTGATGACGTCCGAGGCCTTGTTGCCGGCCTTATGGATCGCGTCGAAGACCGAGCCGTCGCCGAGCTCGTCCCAGCCGACCATCTTCGGGAGGGGCGCCCAGGGCTGGTGGCTGGAGGTCAGGATGACGAACGACATCAGCGGCTTGTCCCGCTTCTTCCCGTGCACCCGCTTCTGGAACGCCTCCAGCGCGTACTGGTCGGGCATGGTCGACCAGCTGAACTTCGGCCCCCGGTAGCCCAGGTCGAAGGCGTCGTAGAGCTTGTCCAAGCCGTACCACTTCTCCTCCGGCCAGCCCTTCTGGACGCCCGGCATGACGCCGACCGTGTCCCAGGCGCCGGTCTTCTGGAAGGCCTTGGTGAGGGTGAGGTGGTCGCCGGCGCTGACCGTGCGGTAGCGCCGCTGGTTGTCGATCCACAGGCCGGACATGGTCGTGGAGTGGCCGAGCCAGCTGCTGCCGCCGTACGTCGCCGAGGTCAGCCAGCCGCTGCGGGCGGCGAAGCCGGCCTTCTCCAGGGCGGCGGTGCTCGCGTCCAGGGTGCGGCCGACGCCGGGTGCCATGACCGGGTCCTCGATGGCGCTGCGGCCATAGCTCTCGATGAACGTGAAGATCACGTCCTTGCCGCGCAGGTCCGGCAGCAGTTCGCCGGGCGGGGTGTTGCCGAAGGAGTCGGCCTTCGACTGCTTCACGAACGCGGCCTCGTCCCGCAGGGACTCCACCGTCCGCTGCGCGTGCACCCGGAGGGCACCGGCCCCGCGCTCGGAGGCGATCGGCAAGCCGAACAGCGTCAGACCGAGCGCGGAGCAGGTGACCCAGACAGTTCCGGCGACCAGGGCGCCCTTGGTCGCCCGCACCCGGTGGCGGGCCAGCACGGTCGCGAGCCGGATCGTCGCCGCGACCATGACCGCCGCCACGAGCAGCACCAGCACTACCGCGCCGACGGTGACGGCCGTCGCGACGCCCCCGCCCAGGGTGTCCTCGACGTACGCCTGCGCGTCGGGCAGCAGGTCCCAGTCGAGCGCGGCGTTGAAGCCCCGGCCGAGGTACTCGTTGAACCCCATGTCGAGCAGGTTCACCGTGGTCAGGGCGGTGAGGCCGAGCCCGTACAGGACCGCCGCCACCAGCCGCGGCCGGCGCGGCAGCGCCAGCACGACCACGGCCCCGATGACCGCCTCGGCCGGGATCCGCGCGAAGCTGACCGCCTTGAGGGCGGGGAGGGTGTTGGGGAGGAGCAGGGCCCCGAGGACCAGGACGGCGGAAAGGGTGGTGG
>NZ_JAIGQA010000045.1:0-48031 GCF_019733245.1 Streptomyces sp. WAC04114 | reverse complement strand
CCCGTGGCCCCCACCGGCCCGGGAGCGCCCGGCGGCTACGGCTACCCGGGCTACCCGCAGTCCGGATACACCCAGTCCGGCTACGGCTGGCCCGGCATGCCCCCGGCCCCCCAGAACGGCCTGGGCATCGCCGCGATGGTGCTCGGCATCGTCTCCTGCACCCTCTTCTGCCTCTATGGCGTGGTCTCGCTGATCACCGGCATCCTCGCCGTCGTCTTCGGCATCAAGGGCCGCAAGCGCGCCGAGGCCGGAGTGGCCACCAACCACGGGCAGGCCCAGGCGGGTCTGATCATGGGCATCATCGGGATCATCCTCGGCATCGCCGTGATCGTGCTGATCGCCGTCGGCATCACGGCCGCGATCAACAGCGACAGGAACGACGACCCCTACTACGGGACCCTCGGCCCGGTGGCCACCGCCGCGTCCCACCGCTGAAACCAGGGCTCTGCACGGCCGAGTTGGCCACTACGATGCCTTGGTCTGACAACGGAGGGGAGTTCGTCCATGTCCAACATCAACCCGCCGCCGGGTGGTTTCGGCCCACCGGCCCAGCCGCCGCAGCAGCCGGCCCCGGGATACGGCTACCCGCAGCAGCCCGGACCGGGATACGGCTACCCCCAGGGCGGCCCCGGCTACCCCGCCGCGCCGCCCGTGGGCTACCCGCAGGCGCCCGGTTACGGGATGCCCGCGCAGCCCAGCAACGGCATGGGCACCACGGGACTGGTGCTGGGCATCATCGGCGTGGTCTGCAGCGTCACGTTCATCATGTGGTTCTTCGGCGTGATCCTGGGCATTCTCGCGATCATCTTCGGCGCCATCGGCCGCGGCAGGGCCACCCGCGGTGAGGCCACGAACAAGGGCGCGGCGACCGCCGGCCTGGTCTGCGGCATCATCGCCACCGTGATCCTTCCGCTGCTGGGCTTCCTGCTGTTCGCCAGCATCATGGGCGGTCTCGGCGCCGCGTCCTGACGCGGCTCCCGCAGCTTCACAAGGGGCCGGTCCCGAGGACCGGCCCCTTGCTCATGCTCCCGCCCGCAGCCGCTCCCGCGCCTCCATCAGCGCGAAGCCCAGCAGATTCGGCCCCCGCCACCGCTGCGGATCGGCCGCCGCCTCGTCGTCCGCGGCCAGCCCGATGCCCCACACCCGGTCCACGGGGCTCGCCTCCACCAGCACCCGGTCGCCCGTGCCCAGCAGATACCCCAGCAGCTCGGGGTGCGCGCCGAACTTGTGGACGCTGCCCTCCACGACGATCCGGAACCGCTCCCGCGCCCACACCGCCTCGTCGAACCCGCGCACCAGCCGCCCGGCCTTCTTCGCCTCGGCGGGATGCTCCGCGGCCAGCACGGCACGCTCCGCCGCAGCGTCCCCGAAGAGCCGGGCCTTGCCGGCCATCATCCAGTGCTCCGCCGTCGCGTAGGCCACGCCGTCCACGGTGAACGGCGCCGGCCACCACTGGCTCAGACAGCTCGCCCCGGTCCGGCCGTCCGGCCGCGGCCGGTGCCCCCAGAAGTGCAGATACTTCACCCTGGCCCCCGCATGGACCGCGCTGATCAGGGCCTCCTGCGAGCCGACCGCCCCCGTGATCTTCTCCATGCACGCGAGTGTGGCACGCACCACTGACACAGCGTCCTGCCTTTTCGCGGCGGACTCGACACCTGGTCGACAGATTCCGTCGCGTAACCAAAAATCAACAACGGAATCACTTGTTGGAGTGGCATACCTCTGTCAGGATCGGCACTCAAATCGAGCCTGAGCCACGCCGGCCCCACCAGGGGACACGGAGGAGAGCGACATGCACAACCCGGGCATTGCCACCCCGGACCGATTTCCGGCCGAGGAGCGCTTCGCGGAGGGCGCGCAGTACATCGCGGGGCGCCTGACCAGGGGTACCTCCGGCCGCACGCACGCGGTCGTCGACCCGGCGTCGGGCGAGGAGGTCCTCACCTACGAACTGGCGGGCACGGCCGACGTCGACCGGGCCGTCGCCGCCGCCCGCGCGGCCTTCCCCGGCTGGGCGGGAGCCACCCCGGGCGAGCGCTCCGACGCCCTGCACCGGTTCGCCGCGGTCCTCGCCGACCGCGCCGAGGACTTCGCCCGCGCCGAGTCCCTCCAGTGCGGCAAGCCGCTGAAGCTGACCCGGGAGTTCGACGTCCCCGGGACCATCGACAACGCCGCCTTCTTCGCCGGTGCCGCACGGCATCTGCAGGGGCAGTCCGCCGGTGAGTACTCCGGCGACCACACCTCGTACATCCGGCGCGAGCCCATCGGGGTCGTCGGGTCGATCGCGCCCTGGAACTACCCCCTCCAGATGGCCGCCTGGAAGATCCTCCCGGCGATCGCCGCGGGCAACACCATCGTCCTGAAGCCCGCCGAGCTCACCCCGCTGACCTCGCTGCTCTTCGCCCGGGCGGCCACGGACGCCGGCATCCCGGACGGCGTGATCAACATCGTCACGGGCACCGGCAGGGAGGCCGGAGAGCACCTCGTCGGCCACCCCGACGTGGCCATGACCTCCTTCACCGGCTCCACCGCCGTCGGCAAGCGCGTCGCCGAGGTCGCCACCGCCACCGTCAAGCGCCTCCACCTGGAGCTCGGCGGCAAGGCGCCCTTCGTGGTCTTCGACGACGCCGACCTGGAGGCCGCCGCCCACGGCGCGGTCGCGGGCTCCCTGATCAACACCGGGCAGGACTGCACGGCCGCCACGCGCGCGTATGTGCAGCGGCCGCTGTACGACGCCTTCGTGGCGCGGACCGCGGCACTCATGGAGACGGTCCGGCTCGGCGACCCCTTCGCCGCCGGCACCGACCTCGGTCCGCTGATCTCGCACGTGCAGCGGGACCGGGTCGCCGGATTCGTGGACCGGGCGCGGGCCTACGCGCGCGTGGTGACCGGGGGCGAGGCACCCGAGGGGGAGCTCGCCAAGGGCGCCTACTACCGGCCCACCCTCATCGCCGACGCGGCCCAGGACAGCGAGGTCGTCCAGTCGGAGATCTTCGGCCCGGTCCTCGTCGTGCTGCCCTTCGACACCGACGACGAGGGCCTCGCGCTCGCCAACGACACCCCCTACGGCCTGGCCGCCTCCGCCTGGAGCCGGGACGTGTACCGGGCGAACCGGGCCACGCGCGAGATCAAGGCCGGCTGCGTCTGGATCAACGACCACATCCCGATCATCAGTGAGATGCCGCACGGCGGCTGCAAGTCCTCCGGCTACGGCAAGGACATGTCCGCGTACTCGTTCGAGGAGTACACCCAGATCAAACACGTCATGTTCGACAACACCGCGGTGGCCGCCAAGGACTGGCACCGCACCGTGTTCGGGGATCGATAGCCGTTCGCAGGCCGCCTGACCAACGGCCGTCCACCCTCCGAAAGGGCACCACGCGCATGGAGCAGTACGAGCCCGACCGCCTGTCCGCGGTCCAACGGGCCGCCATGAGGCGCAGTTTCAAGAACGGCAGGGCCTCCCTCACCCGGCGGTCCCTGCTGCGCGCCTCCGCGGGCGGGGCGCTCGCGGCCGGCGGACTCGGCACGCTGAGCGCCTGCGGCATCCCCGCCGCCGGCCAGTCCAAGGGCGGCGTCTCGGCCGAGGACCACTCGGCCAAGGAGAAGACGGTGAACTTCTCCAACTGGACCGAGTACATGGACGTCGACGACAGCGGCAAGCACCACCCCACGCTGGACCAGTTCGCCGAGCGGACCGGCATCAAGGTCAAGTACAGCGAGGACATCAACGACAACAACGAGTTCTTCGGCAAGATCAAGCCGCAGCTCGCCGCGGGCCAGGACACCGGCCGCGACCTGATCGTCCTCACCGACTGGCTGGCCGCCCGGCTCATCCGCCTCGGCTGGGTGCAGAAGCTCGACCCGAGCAACCTGCCGCACGCCTACGCCAACCTGTCGGCCCAGTTCCGCAGCCCCGACTGGGACCCGGGCCGCGCCTACTCGTACGTCTGGCAGGGCATCTCGACCGTCATCGCGTACAACAAGAAGGCCCTCGACGGCGTCGAGGTGAAGTCGATATCCGACCTGCTGGACAACCCCAAGCTCAAGGGCCGGGTCGGCTTCCTGTCCGAGATGCGCGACAGCATCGGCATGACGCTGCTCGACATGGGCAAGGACCCGGCCGACTTCACCGCCGACGACTACGACGCGGCCATCGCCCGCCTCCAGAAGGCCGTCGACAAGGGCCAGATCCGCCGCTTCACCGGCAACGACTACACCTCGGACCTGACCAGCGGCGACTTCGCGGCCTGTGTCGCCTGGGCGGGGGACGTCGTCCAGCTCAAGGCGGACAGCCCCGACATCGACTTCCTCATCCCGGACAGCGGCTACGTGACGTCGACCGACAACCTGCTGATCCCCAACAAGGCCCGGCACAAGACCAACGCCGAGCGGCTCATCGACTTCTACTACGAGCCGAAGGCCGCCGCCGAACTCGCCGCGTACATCAACTACGTGTGCCCCGTTGACGGCGTGAAGACCGAACTCGCGAAGATCGACGAGGACGCGGCGAACAACCCGCTGATCATTCCCGACAAGGCCATGGCCGCCAAGTCGCACGCCTTCCGCTCGCTGAGCTCGAAGGAAGAGACCGAGTTCGAAGCGAAGTTCGCGAAGCTGACGGGGGCGTGACCACCATGACGAACAAGACCGACCCCGGCGGCGACGTCCGCCTCACGGGCATAGCCAAGACCTACGGCTCCTTCACCGCTGTCCACCCGCTCGACCTGACCGTGCCGCAGGGCTCCTTCTTCGCCCTGCTCGGCGCCTCCGGCTGCGGCAAGACCACCACCCTGCGCATGATCGCCGGCCTGGAGGAACCCTCCGCCGGCACCGTCTTCCTCGGCGACCAGGACGTGACGGCCCTGCCGCCGTACAAGCGGCCGGTGAACACGGTCTTCCAGTCCTACGCCCTCTTCCCCCACCTCGACATCTTCGAGAACGTCGCCTTCGGCCTGCGCCGGCGCGGCCTCAAGTCGGTGAAGAAGCAGGTCGACGAGATGCTGGACCTCGTCCAGCTCGGCGAGCAGGCCCGCAAGAAGCCGCACCAGCTCTCCGGCGGCCAGCAGCAGCGCGTCGCCGTCGCCCGCGCGCTGATCAACCACCCCAAGGTGCTCCTGCTCGACGAACCGCTCGGCGCCCTCGACCTCAAGCTGCGCCGCCAGATGCAGCTGGAGCTCAAGCGCATCCAGACCGAGGTCGGCATCACCTTCATCCACGTCACCCACGACCAGGAGGAGGCCATGACCATGGCCGACACGGTCGCCGTGATGAACGCGGGCCGCGTCGAGCAACTGGGCGCACCCGCCGAGCTCTACGAGAACCCGCGCACCACCTTCGTCGCGAACTTCCTCGGCACCTCCAACTTCATCGAGGCCGAGGTCGACTCCAAGAGCGGCGAGGAGATCGTGCTGAAGGCCGGCGGCGGCAAGCTCGTCCTGCCCGGCGCGCGATGTTCGGCACCCGCGACGACCGGCGGCAAGGTGCTGCTCGGCGTGCGCCCGGAGAAGATCTCCCTCACCCACGCCGACGACGCCGGCGAGATCCCCGAGGGCCGCAACCGCATCACGGGCCGGATCGCCGACTCCAGCTTCATCGGCGTCTCCACGCAGTACGTCGTCGACAGCCCGGTCTGCTCCGACTTCGAGGTCTACGCCCAGAACATCGACCGCGACCCCCGCCTGGTCCCCGGCGCCGAGGTCGTCCTGCACTGGAACCCGGCCCACACCTTCGGCCTGGACGCCGCGCAGGACGCCGACGCCGGAGTGGAAGAGGCGGCCTGATGTCGACACTCACCGAGGCGCCACCGCCTCTCGCGCCTGGGGCGCCCGCACCCAGGCCCCCCAAGCGCCGGGGCCGTTTCACGCCGTACTGGCTGCTGCTGCCCGGCATCCTGTGGCTGGTCGTCTTCTTCGCGCTGCCGATGATCTACCAGGCCTCCACGTCCGTGCAGACGGGCTCCCTGGAGCAGGGCTACAAGGTCACCTGGCACTTCGCCACTTACTGGGACGCGCTGTCCGCGTACTGGCCGCAGTTCGTCCGCTCGGTGCTCTACGCCGGCACGGCGACGATCCTGTGCCTGCTGCTCGGCTACCCGCTGGCGTATCTGATCGCCTTCCGCGCGGGCCGCTGGAAGAACCTGATCATGATCCTGGTGATCGCGCCGTTCTTCACCAGCTTCCTGATCCGCACCCTCGCCTGGAAGACGATCCTCGCGGACGGCGGACCGGTCGTCGGCGCGCTCAACACGCTGCACGTCCTGGACGTCACCAACTGGCTCGGCATGACCGCCGGCGACCGCGTCCTGGCCACCCCGCTCGCGGTGGTGTGCGGTCTGACGTACAACTTCCTGCCGTTCATGATCCTTCCGCTCTACACCTCGCTGGAGCGCATCGACGGACGGCTCCACGAAGCCGCGGGAGATCTGTACGCCAGGCCGTGGACGACCTTCCGCAAGGTCACCTTCCCGCTGTCGATGCCGGGTGTCGTCTCCGGCACGCTGCTGACCTTCATCCCGGCGGCCGGTGACTACGTGAACGCCGATCTGCTCGGCTCCACCGACACCCGCATGGTCGGAAACGTCATCCAGACACAGTTCCTGAGAGTCCTCGACTATCCGACGGCCGCGGCGCTCTCCTTCATCCTCATGGCGGCCATTCTGCTCATGGTCACCCTCTACATCCGCAGGTCCGGGACGGAGGATCTGGTCTAAATGCCCTTCGTCAACTGGCTCAAGAGAAATCTCGTCGTCCTGGCGGGACTGCTGACCCTCGGCTATCTGCTCCTGCCGAACGTCGTCGTGACGGTGTTCTCCTTCAACAAACCGAAGGGGCGCTTCAACTACGAATGGCAGCAGTTCTCGCTGGACGCCTGGAAGGACCCGTGCGGGGTCTCCGGGCTGTGCGGGTCACTGTCCCTCAGCCTCCAGATCGCCCTCTGGGCGACACTGGGCGCCACCCTCCTCGGCACCCTGATCGCCTTCGCCCTGGTCCGCTACCGGTTCCGCGCCCGCGGCGCCGTGAACTCGCTGATCTTCCTGCCGATGGCGATGCCCGAGGTCGTCATGGCCGCCTCGCTGCTCACCCTGTTCCTCAACATGGGCGCACAGCTGGGCTTCTGGACGATTCTCATCGCGCACATCATGTTCTGCCTGAGTTTCGTGGTCACGGCCGTCAAGGCACGCGTGATGTCGATGGATCCCAAACTGGAGGAGGCGGCCCGGGACCTGTACGCGGGCCCGTTCCAGACCTTCGTCCGGGTGACCCTGCCCATCGCCGCACCGGGAATCGCCGCGGGCGCGCTTCTCGCCTTCGCGCTCTCCTTCGACGATTTCATCATCACCAATTTCAACGCCGGCTCGACCGTCACCTTCCCCATGTTCGTCTGGGGTTCGGCGCAGCGCGGAACGCCCGTTCAGATCAATGTCATCGGCACGACCATGTTCGTCGTCGCCGTACTGTTCGTCCTGGTTTCCATGGTTGCCGGAAACCGCCGCAACAGGCAGAAGGCATAACCCCGTAGGGAGTTGAAATCATGGCCCCGAGCGCCATGAATCAGTGGACCCGTTCGCTTTCCGACGTCCAGCCGGTCCCGTACTGGCTGGACGACCCCGGCCGGCCCCGCCCCGAACCCGCCCTCACCACCTCCGAGACCTGCGACCTGCTGGTCGTCGGCGGTGGCTACAGCGGCCTGTGGACGGCGCTGATCGCCAAGGAGCGCGACCCGCGGCGGGACGTGGTGCTGGTGGAGGGCCGCGAGGTGGGCTGGGCCGCCTCCGGCCGCAACGGCGGATTCTGCGCCGCCTCCCTCACCCACGGCCTGCCCAACGGCCTCACCCGCTGGCCCGACGAGATCCACACGCTCCAGCGGATGGGCGAGAGCAACCTCGACGAGATCGAGGCGGCCCTCGCCCGGCACTCCATCGACTGCGACTTCGAGCGCACCGGCGAGATCGACGTCGCCACCGAGCCCTACCAGGCGCGTGAACTGCGCGAGTGGCACGAGGAGACGCAGCGCCGGGGCCTGGCCGACGACGTCGAGTTCCTGGACGCCGACGCCGTACGGGAGCAGGTGAACTCACCCACCTTCCAGGCGGGCCTGTGGGACCGCAGGGGCGTCGCCATGCTCCACCCGGCGAAGCTCGCCTGGGGCCTGAAGCGGGCGTGCGTGGAACTGGGCGTACGCGTCTACGAGAACACCCCCGCCCTCACCCTGAAGCCGTACGGCCCCGGCATGGCCGTACGCACCCCCTACGGCGCGATCCGCGCCCGCCAGGTCGCCCTCGGCACCAACATCTTCCCGAACCTGGTCAGACGCGTCCGCTCGTACACCGTCCCGGTCTACGACTACGCCCTGATGACCGAGCCGCTCACGGCCGAGCAGCTCGACTCGATCGGCTGGAAGAACCGCCAGGGCCTCGGCGACAGCGCCAACCAGTTCCACTACTTCCGGCTGTCCGCCGACAACCGGATCCTGTGGGGCGGCTACGACGCGGTCTACCCCTACGGCGGCCGTGTCCGCGCCGAGTACGACGACCGCCCCGAGACCTACGCCAAGCTCGCCGGGCACTTCTTCACCTGCTTCCCGCAGCTGGAGGGCGTCCGCTTCAGCCACGCCTGGGGCGGCGCGATCGACACCTGCTCCCGCTTCTCGGCGTTCTTCGGCACCGCCCACCAGAGCAAGGTGGCGTACGCGGCCGGGTACACCGGCCTCGGCGTCGGTGCCACCCGCTTCGGCGCCGAAGTGATGCTGGACCTGCTGTCCGGCGAACGCACGGAACGCACGGAACTGGAGATGGTCCGCAAGAAGCCCCTGCCTTTCCCGCCCGAGCCCTTCGCCTGGACGGGCATCGCCCTCACCAAGTGGTCACTGGCCCGCGCGGACGCCCAGGGCGGTCGCCGCAATCTGTGGCTGCGCACGATGGACCGCTTGGGGCTGGGATTCGACAGCTGATCGACCGGGTGTGATCCGGTTCACTCCAACGAGGTACCGGAACCCGCGTAATGGCCGGGGGGACACCCCCTTCTCCCTCGTGATGCCCCTCGGACGCCCCGCGCGTCCGGGGGATAGGCGAGAGAGAAGGGGGTCTTTGACGATGACCGGTGCGAAGACGGCGGTCGAGTGGCTCGCATCCGTGGCACCCGATCCCGACGCCTGCCGCTGGGAGTGGGAGCGCAACCCGCTCGGGGTCGCGCTGCTGCCCGCCGGCAGTGCCTGGGACGTGCTCATCCTCCCCGGCGCACTCGGGTACGCCACGCTCGACGTGCTCACCCGCGTCCTCGACCGGCCGGGCCCCGTGCTCGTCGACTTCGGTGACGCCCGCATGGGGTTCTTCGTCCCGCCGGGCACCGCTGCCCGCTGGCTCGGCACCGGCATCCGCACGGCGGGCGCCGGCACCTGGATCGTTGTGCCGTACCCGGGCCGCTCCTCACCCGGCGGCGTCCGCTGGCTGGTCCCCCCGGACGGCTCGGGCATGCTGACGGACCCGGCCCTACTGGAACTGGCGATGCACGAGGCGGCGGCGGGGCTGGCGACGAAGAGCGACGGCTAGGCCCTGTCGTGCGGATCGGGTTCCAGGGCCGGACGACGCGGCCGGTCCGCTCCCGCCGTCCGCCGCAGGACCAGCCACAGCGACGTGAGCAGCACCGCGCACAGACACCAACTGCCCACGACGTCCAGCGGCCAGTGGTAGCCGCGGCGGACCAGGCCGTAGCTCGCGCCGAGGACCAGGGCCGCGCACAGGATGATCACGGCGCGGCGGGCCAGGGTCGTGCGCAGCCGGGGGAGCAGGAGCAGGGCCGCGGAGCCGTAGGCGACGGCGGCCGTCGCGGTGTGGCCTGAGGGGTAGTAGCCGGTGCCGGGCGGTTCGGCCGGGGTGCCCGGGCGGGCCACCAGTGCCTTCAGGGGCACGATCAGCACCGGGACCAGGGCCATGAGCAGGGCCGCCGCGGCGACGGGGAGCCACCAGCGCTCCGCACCGGCGCGGCGCCCGCGTACGGCGACGTACCCCAGCGCGAGGGCGAGGACGGGGACCGCGACCGGGATGTTGCCGAGGTCGGCGAGGAGTTCCGAGAAGCGGTCCGGGTTCACCAGGACGCGGCTGAGCCGCTCGTCGAGCCGGACGAGCGGGCCGTCGGCGGCGACCTGCCAGGTGATCAGGGCGAACACGAGGGCCGGAAGGGCGAGCAGGAGAGCGGCGGAACCCGGGAGCGTGGCGCGCTCCTGGTTCGCGGAGATCGGCATGGGGCACAGCTTGGCACGAGCACGGACGCCGACCGGCGGCCCGCCACTTCACCTACCTCGGCACCGGCCCGGGACGTGAACCCGGCCTCCACGGCACGGAGATGTGGCTCGCGGTCATCTGGCTGCCGGCGGAGGTTCTCGGCCGGGCCGGGGGCGCGGAAATGGAGGTCGGCCGCCCCGGAACAGGGGGGGTGGTTCCGGGGCGGCCGTCCGGACCGGAACGTCGCGCGCCCCGGGGGGTTTGGGGCGGGCGACTGTCCGATCGGTGAGGAGATTTAGAGCCTCAGGCTCCATTTGTGTGCGCGAGGGCACGACCAGGTCGAAGCTGGGGAGGCCCCGGCCTGATGTCACCCACAGTCCCCTGTGGGCGGGGTGTATCTCTCATCTGGGTAGAACCTACGGCAGGGCCGGGGCGCAGGACAGGCCGCGGGGCGCCCTGTCATCCACCTCGCACACCTTCTTCACACGCTCTGCCGCTCGCCGCCCCGGTGACAGAACCGGGGCGGCTCACCTGCCTGGAGGCCGGCTCAGATGCGCGCGCCGCGGGCTCAGACGCGGGCGAACGCGTGCTCGATGATGTCGAGGCCCTCGTTCAGCAGGTCGTCCCCGATGACCAGCGGGGGCAGGAAGCGGAGCACGTTGCCGTAGGTGCCACAGGTCAGGACCAGCAGGCCCTCGGCGTGGCACGCCTTGGCGAGCGCGGCGGTCGCCTCCGGGTTCGGCTCCTTGGTGGCGCGGTCCTTGACCAGCTCGATGGCGATCATGGCGCCGCGGCCCCGGATGTCGCCGATGACCTCGAACTTCTCGGCCATGGCGCCGAGGCGGGCCTTCATGATCGCCTCGATGTTCTTCGCCTTGGCGTTGAGGTCGAGCTCCTTCATCGTCTCGATCGAGCCGAGCGCACCCGCGCAGGCGACCGGGTTGCCGCCGTAGGTGCCGCCCAGGCCACCGGCGTGCGCGGCGTCCATGATCTCGGCGCGACCGGTGACGGCCGCGAGCGGCAGACCGCCGGCGATGCCCTTCGCCGTCGTGATGAGGTCCGGGACGATGCCCTCGTCCTCACACGCGAACCACTGGCCCGTACGGCAGAAGCCGGACTGGATCTCGTCGGCGACGAAGACGATGCCGTTGTCCTGGGCGAACTTGCTGATCGCCGGCAGGAAGCCCTTGGCCGGCTCGATGAAGCCGCCCTCGCCGAGCACCGGCTCGATGATGATCGCGGCGACGTTCTCCGCGCCGACCTGCTTGCTGATCTGGTCGATGGCCTGCGCGGCGGCCTCGGGGCCGGCGTTCTCGGGCCCGGTCGGCCAGCGGTAGCCGTACGCCACCGGCACCCGGTACACCTCGGGCGCGAACGGCCCGAAGCCGTGCTTGTACGGCATGTTCTTCGCGGTCAGCGCCATCGTCAGGTTGGTGCGCCCGTGGTAGCCGTGGTCGAACACCACGACGGCCTGCCGCTTGGTGTACGCCCGCGCGATCTTCACGGCGTTCTCGACGGCCTCGGCGCCGGAGTTGAACAGGGCGCTCTTCTTGGCGTGGTCACCGGGGGTCAGCTCGGCGAGAGCCTCGGCGACCTCGACGTAGCCCTCGTAGGGCGTGACCATGAAACAGGTGTGGGTGAAGTCGGCGAGCTGCGCCGACGCCCGCCGTACGACGGCCTCGGCGGAGGCGCCCACGGACGTCACGGCGATGCCCGACCCGAAGTCGATCAGCCGGTTGCCGTCGACGTCCTCGATGATCCCGCCACCGGCACGCGCCGTGAACACGGGCAGCACGGACCCCACGCCCTGCGCGACCGCGGCGGTACGGCGGGCCTGCAGCTCCTGCGACTTCGGGCCGGGAATGGCGGTGACGACGCGGCGCTCCTGCGGAAGTGCGGTCATGCGGGGCTCCTGGGGTGGTGCGGATGGTCTGTACGGGCGCTTGGCTTCCTTTCTCGCAGGCTAGGGCGGAGGAAGGGGGGTGGGCATGCTCCATGTGGGCGTTGTCGGCGGGGCGCCTTGTCCGGGGTGGACATGGCCGTCTCGTGGCCTGGTGCCCACGCCCCGGCCGCGTAAGCGGTGAACTCCCCAGGGGAGGGCGTTAGATTGGCTCGCTGATGGTGGACGGAGCGGCTGGTCAGGGGGCAAGGGCGATGGACAGCGACGGGACGCAGGACGCGCGGGGTACGCATGCGAGTCCCGTGCCGCGCCCGGCGGGGCCGCCGGAGGTGCCCGCGATGCCTCCCCGGCCGCCCCGGGCACCGGCGACGCCACCGCTGCCGGACGGATCGGCGTTCCTCTCCTGGCTGCGCGCGCCGCGTCCCGACGCCGCGCCGGGGGTGTGGCGGTTCGGGCACCGGCCGCGGCCCGCGGAGGAACCCGAGGAGATCCCCACCCGGCAACTGCTGAGCGGGGCGCTGATCGCCTTCCTCGTCGGTTGGCTGATCTGGTCGCTGCTGCAGAACGGGTACATCGGCACCTGGTGGTGGGTGCCGTTCGACCTGATCGTCCCCGACGCCTGGCGCGGCGGTGACAGCGATCTCGGGGAGACCGGGACGTTCATCGTCTACCAGGGCTACGAGCTGCTCGTCGCCCTGGTGATCATGGTCGGGGCGGCCCGGCTCGGCCGCTGGGGCGAGGTCTGGCGCCGCTTCGTCACCCCCCGCTTCCGCCGGCCGGAAGCCCAGGAGGCCCGTACGACCCCCGAGGACGACCCGGCCCAGTGGAACGAGCTGCGTGCCGCCGGGGCCGTCGACGCCGCCGAGCGCCTCGCAACCGAAGCCCGCACCGGGCTGATGCGCGACGTCGACCACGCCCGGATCCTGCGGGCCTGGCAGGGCGTGCGCACCGGACGGCACAGCCTCGCCACCTTCAGCGGCGCCGTGCTCAAGGACGGCGCCGCCGCGTGCCTGCACCCCTCCGGGGAGCGCGACCTCCCCGCCCGGCTCGCCCGGCACGACCTCGTCACCGGACAGGTGCGGCTCGGGACCACCGTCGACGACGCCCGCAACCCGTACGCCTACCGCGGCACGGGCCTCGCCCTCGGGCCCGACCTGCTCGGCACCTCGCTCGTCGCCGTCGGCCCCGCAGGGTCCGGCAAGACCGGCACCGTCGTTCGTCCCCTCGCCGAGTCGCTCTGCCTGCACGCCCTCGCCGGGCGGGCCGCCGTGGTCGTCGTCGGGGCGGCAGGCGCGGGGCTCGGGCCGGCCGACGCCTATGACGTGGTCGTACGGATCGGCAATCAGGAGTCCGAGTACGACCTCGACCTGTACGGCGGCACCACCGACCCGGACGAGGCCGCGGCCGTGCTCGCCGAGGCGCTCGTCGGGGACCTCGCCGACCCGCACCCCGGCAGCGACAGCCGCCGCTCCACCACCGTCCTCGCCCAGCTGCTCGGGCCGTTCCGGGCCGTGCACGGGCGTTTCCCCTCCGTACCGGAGCTGCGGCAGCTGCTGGACGGCGCGCCGGGGCCGTTCGCCGCGCTGCGGCAGGGGCTCCAGGAAGCCGGGCAGGAGTCGCTGCTGCGGGAGCTCGACGCCCGGGAGCGGCAGATGGGGCAGCCCGGGGATGTCGGCGGGGTGCTCGGCGATCGTGTCGCGCTGCTCGACCGGCCGGCCTTCGCCGGGTTCTTCGACACCTCCGGGCAGTCCCGGCCCTTCACGCTCAAGGCCCTCGACCACCCGGTGCGGGTGCGCATCGACCTGCCCCAGCGCGGGCACGCCGACGCCTCCAAGATGCTGGCCCGGCTCGTGCTCGCGCAGTTCACGGCGAGTGTCGCGGTACGCGAGGACCGGTCGCTGTTCGCCTGCCTGCTGCTGGACGACGCGACCGGCGTGGTGACGCCCGAGGCTGTGCGCGGCATCCAGCGGCTGCGGTCCGGCAACGCCGGGGTCGTGCTCACCCTGCGGACCCTGGACGACGTGGCACGGCCGCTGCGCGGGCCGCTGCTCGGCGCGACCGGCTGCCGGATGGCGCTGTCGGGACTCACGCCGTGGGACGGGCAGGACTTCGCCGAGGTGTGGGGCAAGGAGTGGACGGAGGCCCGTGATGTCACCGACCGGCAGATCATCGCGGAGACCCCGGCGGGCAAGGCCGTGCACATGCTGCGCCGGGTGATCACCGGCAAGGCCCCGACCGCGCGGGCGGTGACCGTGCGGCAGGTCGAGCGGGAGCGCTGGTCCGCCTCCGAGCTGGCGCACGCCGTGCCGGCGGGGCACGCGGTGCTGTCGCTGACCGACGTCAAGGGCGAGCACGCGCCTCCGCTGCTGGTGGATCTGCGGGGCTGACCCCGTTCCGGCCGGGTGGGCGAGCGGGGAGACCGTACGCCCCCTTCCCACCCGTGCGGGTACGCGGGGACCGTACGGTGAGGCAGAATCGTCACAGGTCGTTCATACGCGGCGGCCAAATGACCACAGAGATCTCACAGCCCTGACGCAGAAGGCCTCATGCCCCCGACGCTCGCCTCGCTCGTCCACCACTCCGCGCTGAAGCTGACCGTGCGGGCGGGCGCAGACCGCCTCGACGTGCCGGTGCGCTGGGCGCACGTCAGCGAGCTCGCCGACCCCGTGCCCTACATGGAGGGCGGGGAACTGCTGCTGATCACCGCGCTGAAGCTGGACGCCGAGGATCCGGAGGCCATGCGCCGCTACGTCCGGCGGCTGGCCGGGGCCGGAGTGGTCGGGCTCGGCTTCGCCGTCGGCGTCAACTACGAGGAGACGCCCAAGGCGCTCGTCGACGCTGCCGACGAGGAGGGCCTGCCCCTGCTGGAGGTGCCGCGCCGCACACCGTTCCTCGCCATCAGCAAGGCCGTGTCCGCCGCGATCGCCGCCGACCAGTACCGTGCCGTCACCGCCGGGTTCGCCGCCCAGCGCGAGCTGACCCGGCAGGCCCAGACCGGCGGCCCGGAGGGGCTGCTGGCCGCGCTGGCCTCGCAGGTGGACGGATGGGCGGCGCTGTACGACGCCTCGGGCGCGGTCGTCGCCACGGCACCGGAGTGGGCGGGGCGGCGCGCCGCACGGCTCACCGGTGACGTGCAGAAGCTGCGGGACCGCCCCGCGCCCGCCTCCTCCGTGGTCGGCGGACCGGAGCACGAGGACCGGGTCGAGCTGCACACCATCGGCACCGGCCGGCGCCCCCGGGCGGCCCTCGCCGTGGGCACGGCCGCCGCCCCGGGCACCGCCGAGCGCTACGCCGTCCACTCGGCCATCGCCCTGCTGACCCTGACCACGGAACGCTCCCGGTCCCTCCAGGCGGCCGAGCAGCGGGTCGGCGCGGCGGTGCTGCGCATGCTGCTGGCCGGGGAGCCCGACCACGCGCGCGCCGTCGCCGGGGACCTGTACGGCGGGCTGCTGGACGCGCCGTTCCGCATCATGGTCGCGGAGCGGGTGCCGGTGTCGGCGTCGGCCGCGCTGGCCCGGGCCGAGGCGCGCAAGGGCGCGCCACCCGTCGAGCGGCCCTCGGCCGCCGCGCTCGCCGCCGCCGACACCGGCGACCCCCTCGCGGTGCTCGCCGACGTCGTGGAGTCCGCGGCGGCCCGGGCCGGCGAGGCCGTACTGGTGGTACCGGAGGGCGAGCGGCTGGTGGTGCTGGCCGCGGACCGCGGCGCCGCCGCCGCGGCCTGCGGGGAGTACGCGGCCGCCCTGGAGACGACCCGGGCCGGTATACGCGAGAAGGTGCCCGGAGGCGAGGACGACGAACTGGTCGTCGGCCTGTCGGCACCGGCCGGGCCCATCGCCGCGTCCGCCGCCTACAAGCAGGCCGAGCAGGCGCTGTCGGTGGCGCGGCGGCGCGGACGCGTCCTCGTGGAGCACGAGCAGATGGCGGCCGGATCGGTGCTGCCGCTGCTCGCGGACGACGCCGTACGGGCCTTCGCCGACGGCATGCTGCGGCCGCTGTACGAGCACGACGCCACGGGCCGCGGCGACCTCGTGGCCTCCCTGCGCGCCTGGCTGTCCAAGCACGGCCAGTGGGACGCGGCGGCCGCGGATCTCGGCGTCCACCGGCACACCCTGCGCTACCGCATGCGCCGGGTGGAGGAGATCCTCGGCCGGTCCCTGGACGACCCGGACGTCCGGATGGAGCTGTGGCTGGCCCTGAAGGCGAGCAGTACCGAGTAGCCAAACCGTAGTGTCCGCGTCCCGCACTGCTACGGCTCGGACAAACGCCCTTCGGCCACCTCGCGCCTACCGTTGGTCCGGTAGCACACGATCACCCCCAACGCCGAAGGGCCGGAACCCACATGACCTCCACCCACGCCTTCTGGCTCGCCGGCCGCCAGGCCACCGGCGAGGACACCTTCGACGTCACCTCCCCCTGGGACGGGCGGCTCGTCGGCACGGTGAGCCTGCCGACCGACGCGCAGGTCGAGGAGGCCGTGGCCGCCGCGCACGCCGTCCTGGACGAGTTCGCCGCCACCCCCGCCCATGTGCGGGCGGCCGCCCTCGACCACGTCAGCAAGCGCCTCGTCGAGCGCACCGAGGAGATCGCGCAGCTGATCTCCGCCGAGAACGGCAAGCCCCTGAAGTGGGCGCGCGGCGAGGTCGGCCGTGCCGTCTCCGTGTTCCGCTTCGCGGCCGAGGAGGCCCGGCGGTTCAACGGTGGCGAGGCCCAGCGCCTGGACACCGACCTCGGCGGCCAGGGCCGGCTCGCCCTCACCCGCCGCTTCCCCAAGGGCGTCGTACTCGGCATCGCGCCGTTCAACTTCCCGCTGAACCTCTGCGCCCACAAGATCGCCCCGGCCATCGCCGCCGGCGCCCCGATCATCCTCAAGCCGGCCCCGGCGACCCCGCTGTCCGGCCTGATCATCGGCGACCTGCTGGCCGAGACCGAGCTGCCCGCCGGCTCCTGGAGCATCCTGCCGGTCGCCAACGACAAGATGCCGGCCCTGGTGCAGGACGAGCGGCTGCCCGTCATCTCCTTCACGGGCTCCGAGAAGGTCGGCTACGCGATCATGGACTCGGTGCCGCGCAAGCACTGCACCCTGGAGCTGGGCGGCAACGGCGCGGCCGTCGTCCTCGCCGACTGGGCGAGCGACGAGGACCTGGACCGGGCGGCGAACCGCATCGCCACCTTCTCCAACTACCAGGGCGGCCAGTCCTGCATCTCCGTGCAGCGGGTCATCGCCGACGCCTCGGTGTACGACCGGCTGCTGCCGCGCATCGTCGCCGCCGTCGAGGCCCAGGTCACCGGCGACCCGAGTGACGACAAGACCGATGTCGGCCCGCTGGTCAGCGAGGACGCCGCCCAGCGCGTCGAGGCATGGGTCCAGGAGGCCGTGGACGCCGGGGCGCGCCTGCTCACCGGCGGCAAGCGCGACGGCGCCTCCTACGCGCCGACCGTCCTGGCCGACGTCCCGGGCGACGTGACGATCTCCTGCGAGGAGGTCTTCGGGCCGGTCCTGACCGTGCAGAAGGCGGACGGCGAGGCCGCTGCCTTCGCCGCCGTCAACGACTCCAAGTACGGCCTCCAGGCGGGCGTGTTCACCCACGACCTCCAGACCGCCTTCCGCGCCCACCGCGCCCTGGAGGTCGGCGGCGTGGTCATCGGCGACGTGCCGTCCTACCGTGCCGACCAGATGCCGTACGGCGGCGTCAAGCAGTCCGGCGTGGGCCGCGAGGGCGTGCGGTTCGCCATGGAGGACTACACCTACGAGCGGGTGCTGGTCCTCACCGGCATCGACCTCTGACGGTCGTCCGACCCGCCCTCTGGCTTATGGAAATCATTTTCATGTAAGCTCTGTGAAGGGGCCCGGCACCGATGCCTTCCGGTGCCGGGCCCCTTCTGTACGCCGGCCTGCTCCGGACCCTCAACCGGAGAAGCCGGCGTGCGCGAGCCGCAGCGGGCCGCGCAGCGTGAGGCGCACGTCGTGGACGCCCGCGGCGGCGATCGACGCGCTGAGGGAGACGTAGTCGTACGGACCCGAGGTCGGTGCGGTGGGCGACAGCACCGCGAGCGCGGGGCCGCTGTCGAGGGACAGCTCGACCGTGCCCTCGCCGGCCACCTCCACCGTCACCTGGGAGACATCCCGGCCGAAGTCGCAGGCGCGGTAGACCAGTTCGCCCGGCTCCTGGCCCGCCGGAGTCACCGCGTCGCCCGAGACCTTCGTCCGGTCCACGATCGCGATGCCCCGCTGCTCGTCGAACCCGGCCGCCGCCAGGCCGGTCGCCAGGACCGCGCGCGGCAGGGCCGGCTCGCCGTCGAGCGTGACCGTCGTCCGCAGCCGGACGTCCTCGCTGGACGCCCCGGCCAGCAGCTCGTACCCGCCCGGCTCCACGCGCCACCGGTCCTGGGCGACGTCCCAGAACGCGAACGCGGTCAGCGGGACGTCGAAGCCCAGTTCGGCCGTCTCCCCGGGGGCGAGCATGACGCGGCGGTGGTCGAGCAGCTCGCGGCGCGGACGCGGCACCGACGGGGCGACGGCCCGGCCGTAGAGCTGGGCCACCTCGTCGGCCGTCACGTCACCGGTGTTGGTGACCGAGAAGGAGACCCGCACCGCCTCGTCCCCGACCCGGGCCCTCAGGTCGCCGTACGCGAAGGAGGCGTACGACAGGCCGTGCCCGAAGGGGAACAGGGGCGTGCCCTCGAAGTACAGGTACGTCTGGCGGGAGCCGATCACGTCGTAGTCGAGGAGGCCGGGCAGGTCGGCGTCGTCGGCGTACCAGGTCTGCGGGAGGCGGCCGGCGGGGGAGACGTCGCCGGCCAGGACGCGGGCCAGGGCGGTGCCGGCCGCCTGCCCGCCGTGCGCGGTCCACAGCATCGCCGGGAGCCCGGCGGTGTCGACGGCGTACGGGTAGGCGGAGACCAGCGCCAGCACGGTGGCCGGGTTCGCCGCGCGGGCGGCCCGCAGCAGCCGCTCCTGCTGCCCGGGCAGCCGCAGGGTCGTACGGTCCTCCGTCTCGCGGCCGTTGATGTGCGGGTCGTTGCCGGCGACCACCACGACCACGTCGGCCGCCGCGGCGGCACGTGCCACCGCCTCCTCGCCGCGCTCGGCGACGATCAGCTCGAAGACCTCGGGATCCTCGTCGGCAACCTTCACGCCGTCGGCGGAGACACACACGTGCCGCCCCGTCCCCAGGTGCTTCAGGAGGTGCCCGTTCCCGTGCGGTTCCAGGCGGAACGTCTCCTGCACGATCCAGCCGCCCGGCTGGTCGGCGGAGGCGCGCAGGAAGCCGTCCTCGGCGACCGAGAGATGGCGGCCGTCGGGGGCGCGCAGGGTCAGCACGCCCTCGCCCCAGTCCGCGAGGGCGAGTTCGGTGCCGGCGGCGTCGGTCGTGAGCACGGGCAGGTCGGTGCGTCCCCTGAGCAGCGCCGGGTCGAGCGCGCCCTCGGCGCCGCGCACCTCGCCGGTTGCCCCCTCGGCCGCCGGCACGTGCAGGAACACCCCCGCGGAGGTCCTCAACCTGACCCGGTCCACGCCCTCCGCGAACTCCACGCGCTCCGCGCCGAACCGCTCGTACAGGCCCTCCAACGGGGTCGAGCGGTGGATGAGCGTGCCGCTGTACCAGTCGAGCTTGCACTCGTCGGCGAGCAGACCCACCACGGCGATCCGGGTGTCCGGGGCGAGCGGCAGCACCCCGTCGTTCTTCAGCAGCACGATCGCCTGCTCGGCGGCCTCAAGGGCGAGGGCGCGGTGCGCCGGGGTGTCGAACTCGCCGGTCGCGTCGTGCGGGTCGTGGCCCGGGTCGAACTCGCCGAGCCGGAAACGGACCGACAGCTGACGGCGGACGGCCGTGTCGAGATCGGCCTCGGTCAGCAGGCCGCGCTCCAGGGCGCCGCGCAGCCGTCCGATGATCTGCGAGGAGTCCGTGCCGTGGTCGGTGAAGCTGTCGACACCCGCGACGAGGGCGGCGGCGGTGGCCTCCTCGTGAGTGTCGAAGTAGTGCTCGGAGTCGACCAGGTTGCTCGGCGCCCCCGCATCCGAGCAGACCAGCAGCTCCTGCTCGGCCCAGGTCCGCAGGTGCTCGGCCAGGTACGGGGAGACGTGGTTGGGGCGGCCGTTGACCAGGTTGTACGCCGGCATCACCCCGGCCACCGCGCCCGCCTCGACGGTGTCGCGGAAGGCCCGCAGGTCGTACTCGTGCAGCACGCGCGGGCGCACCGAGCTCGACGTCGTGGAGCGGTCCGTCTCGTTGTTGTGGGCCAGCCAGTGCTTCAGCACGGGCGCGGTGCGCCAGTAGGTGGGGTGCTCGCCGCGCAGACCGTGCGTGTAGGCCGTGGCGATCGCCGAGGTGAGCTTCGGGTCCTCCGCGTAGCCCTCCTCGTTGCGGCCCCACAGCGGGTGGCGCAGCAGATTGACCGTCGGGGACCAGACGTTCAGGCCGACCCGGTCGTCCTCGGCGCGCATCGCGCGGATCTCCCGGGACACCGCGTCGCCGACGCGCCGCACCAACTCCGGGTTCCAGGTGGCGCCGAGGCCGACAGCCTGTGGGAACACCGTCGCCGGGCCCATCCACGCCACGCCGTGCAGGGCCTCCTGGCCGGTGCGGAAGGCGGCGACGCCGAGCCGTTCGACGGCCGGCGCGAACTGGTGCAGGAACGCGGTCTTCTCCTGAGGCGTGAGCCGCGACAGAAGGTCGTCGATCCGCTTCGCGAACGGCAGTTGCGGATCACGGAACGGTTCGGTGGACGGGGTGTGTGCGGTCACGTGGGGATCCCCTTGCGATGGATCGTGGAGATGCTTTCGAAGCGCTTCGATGCTGGGTTGCCGAGAGGTCGAGTGTCAAGGGAGCGGCGTCATGACTTCAAGCAGTGCATGAGGAAAGGTCCCTTCTCGGACGGCTGAGGAAGTTTGTGAACGACCCTTGTGCGCCCTGGGGTGTTCACTTAACCTCACAGCAACATCGAAGCGCTTCGACTACGGCAGTCCCGGTGGGTCGACAGCTCGCTTCGGCTCAGCCAGTTCCACTCGAGACACCGCAGCCGACGGCCCTCCGCCGGGTGTCCTGGTGCGCCATGAAGGGTTGACGCAATGACGCCGAACGCCGCCCCCGTCTCCTCCGGACCGAGCCGGAGAAGTTTCCTCGCCTCCACGGCCGTCGCCACCGCGGCCGTGACCGGCGGGATGCCGCTGCTGGCCGCCTGCGGCGGTTCGGACAGCGGCTCGAAGGACGGCACGACGTCAGGCAAGAGCGCGAGGAAGCTGCTGCCGGCCTACGTCGCGAGCAACGTGGTCTCCCCGGACATCCCGTCCAGGAACGGCTCGGCCATGGGCTTCACCGGCAAGCTCGACCTGGCCGGCCTCAAGACCTCGGTCCCGAAGAAGCTCGGCAAGGGCAGCCGCATCAGGATCATGTCGCCGTTCTGGGGCACCCCGCCGAAGGGCGACAACGCCTACTACACGGCGATGAACGACCTGATCGGCGTCGACATCGCCTGGCAGAACCAGGACGGCAACACCTACGACGAGAAGCTGGGCGCGGTGCTCGCCTCCAGCGATCTGCCGGACGTCGTGGTCATCCCCAGCTGGAACATGGGCGGCAAGATACCCAGCGCCATCATCAGCAAGTTCGCCGACCTCGGCCCGTACCTGTCCGGGGACGCGATCAAGAAGTACCCGAACCTCGCGGCCGTCCCGAGCGGCGCCTGGCAGTACTCCATCTTCGGCGGCAAGCTGCGCGGCCTGCCCCAGCCCGCTCCCGCCGTCCCCGGCATCGTGCCCTTCTACCGCCAGGACGTCTTCGACGAGGAAGGCTACGAACTCCCCAAGTCCCCGGACGAGTTCCTCGCCCTCGCCAAGGAGATCAGCCGGCCCGGGGCCAAGGTGTGGGCCTGCGACGACATGAAGTGGTCCGCCTTCCAGTTCTTCGGTGTGCTCTCCGGCAGCGAGAAGCCGCTCGGCTGGAACCTGGCCGACGGCAAGATGGTCTACCGGGTCGAGACCGAGGAGTACCTCGAGGCGCTGGAGTGGGTGCGCAAGCTGTACGCGGCGGGTGTGGTCCACCCCGACGCGAGGGCGGTCCAGGGCACCGCGGCCGACCGGTTCACCGCCGGACAGGTGCTGATCTACAACGACAACATCTCGTCCTGGTGGGGCAAGATGGCCGAGCAGGCGGGCCAGAAGACCGACTTCCGCATCTCCGGCATGGACATCTTCGGCGCCGACGGCGGCGACCCCGTCCTCTGGGCCGGCTCGCCCGCTGGCATCTTCGCCTTCGTCAACAAGAAGGCGTCCAAGGCCGTCGTCGAGGACGTCCTGGCCGCGGCCGACGTCACCGCCGCCCCGTACGGCACCAAGGAGTACATGCTCACCAACTACGGGGTGGAGGGCACCCACTACACCGTCGAGGACGGGGTGCCCACCAAGAACGACAAGGGCAACCAGGAGGTCATCAACGCCTATGTGATGCTGGCCGGCCCCGCCCCGACCATCGCGCACCCGGACCTGCCGGACATCGCGAAGGAGCAGGTGGAGTGGCAGCAGCGGATGGGCGCCTTCACCAAGAAGTCCACCTTCTGGGGCATGCAGATCACCGAACCGGCGCGCTACACCAACCTCTCCAACGACTTCGAGCAGCTGGAGGACGACACCGTCCGCGGCCGCAAGAAGATCAGCGATGTGCAGCAGGCCGTCTCCGACTGGAAGAAGCAGGGCGGCGACAAGCTGCGGGACTGGTACCAGAAGCTGCACGACACCAACGGTTCCGCGCAGTGACCCGGCGCTGAGGCGAGGAGATCTCCGTGTCCCACAGCACGGTGCCGCGCAGCAGGGCCCAGGCGGAGACCACCGAAACAGCTCCCCGGGCGGCGGACGCCACCGGACGGCGGCCGGGGAAGAGGAAACCCCCCGGCAAACTGAGCCTCGGGCTGCGGTTCCGCCGCGACCGCACGCTGATCCTGATGACCCTGCCGGCCGTCACGCTGGTCCTGGTCTTCAACTACATCCCGATCCTGGGCAACGTCGTCGCCTTCCAGGAGTACGACCCCTACGTCAGCGACAACGGCTTCGTCGCGATGCTGGAGAGCCCCTGGGTGGGTGTCGAGCAGTTCGAGCGGATCTTCGCGGACTCGGCGTTCTGGGACGCCGTGCGGAACACGCTCGTGCTGTTCGGCCTCCAGCTGGTGCTGTTCTTCCCCATCCCGATCGTGCTCGCGCTGCTCATCAACAGCGTGCTCAGGCCCCGGATCCGGGCGGTGTCGCAGGCGATCCTCTACCTGCCGCACTTCTTCTCCTGGGTGCTGGTGATCACCGTCTTCCAGCAGATCTTCGGCGGGGCGGGCATCATCGCGCAGACCCTCCGCCGGCACGGCTACGAGGGCTTCGACCTCATGACCGACCCGGGGATCTTCAAGTTCCTGGTGACGTCGGAAGGCGTCTGGAAGGACGCGGGCTGGGGCATCATCGTCTTCCTCGCCGCGCTCGCCTCCGTGAGCCCCGACCTGTACGAGGCGGCGGCCATGGACGGGGCCGGGCGCCGGCGCCGGATGTGGCACGTCACGCTGCCCGCGCTGCGGCCCGTGATCGCCCTGCTGCTGGTGCTGCGCGTCGGTGACGCGCTGACCGTCGGCTTCGAGCAGATCCTGCTGCAACGCGACGCGGTGGGACCGGGGGCGGCGGAGGTCCTCGACACCTATGTGTGGTGGAACGGCGTCCGCAACCAGGACTTCAGCTACGCGGCGGCGGCCGGCCTGATCAAGGGCCTGGTGAGCGTGGCGCTCGTCCTCGCCGCGAACAAGGTGGCCCACTTCATGGGCGAGCAGGGGGTGTACAAGAAGTGACCGCCGTCATCGACAAGGCCGCCCTCGACGAGGCGGCGCGCGAACCCCGCTTCTGGGAGGCCCCGCCGCGGCCCGTCTGGGAGGAGGAGCCCGGCAGGGCCGGGGTCGCGGCCAAGGGCGTCGTCCTGGCCGGTGCCTGCCTCGCGGTGCTCTTCCCGCTGTGGATCGTCATCGTCACCAGCCTGTCCACGAAGCAGACCATCAACGCGGCCGGCGGCCTGGTGGTGATCCCGAAGGGCATCACCTTCGTCGCCTACCAGGAACTGCTGAGCGGCGGGCAGGTGACCCGGGCCGCGATCGTCAGCGTGTGCGTCACCCTCGCCGGCACGGTGTTCTCCATGACGGTGTCGGTGCTGGCCGCCTACGGCCTGTCCCGCAGCGGGTCGCTGGGTCACCGCTGGCTGCTGATGACCCTGCTCGCGACGATGTTCTTCGGAGCCGGGCTCATCCCGACGTATCTGCTGGTGCAGTCGCTGGGACTGACCGACACCTATCTCGCGCTGATCCTGCCGAGCGCGGTCAGCGTCTTCAACATCCTGGTGCTGCGGGCGTTCTTCATGAACATCTCGCCGGAACTCGTCGACAGTGCGCGGATCGACGGGGCGGGGGACTGGCGGATCCTCTGGCAGATCGTCCTCCCGCTCTCGCGGGCCGTCATCGCGGTGATCACGCTGTTCTACGCGGTGGGGTACTGGAGCGCCTGGTTCAACGCGTCGATCTACCTCAGCGACCAGAGCATGATGCCGCTGCAGAACGTCATGATCCAGCTGGTGCAGAAGCAGGAGGCGCCGGTCGGGGTGAGCCAGGCGATCAAGACCGGGCAGATCTCCGCGCTGGCGATCCAGATGGCCGTGATGGTGATGGCGTTGCTGCCGGTCGCCGTGATCTCACCGTTCGTCCAGAAGCACTTCAAGAAGGGCATGCTCACGGGCGCCGTCAAGGGCTGAACGCCCTCCGGCCGCAGGGTCTCTGCGGCGGCGTGTTGGTCGATCGCGCAGTTCCCCGCGCCCCTGAGGTATGTCTCCCCACCCCTTCTCGTAGATCGAGGTATGTGTCATGCATGTGTCCCGCCTCAGCAGAAGAGCCGTCCTGGCCGGGACCGCTGCCGCCGCAGCGGCCGTCTCCCTACCTCCGGCACACGGGGTGGCGCAGGCCGCCACGGCCCCCGCGCAGAGCGGATACCGCTGGCGCAACGCGGTCCAGGGCGGCACCGGATTCATCACCGGGGTGCTGTTCCACCCCTCCGTCAAAGGGCTCGCCTACCTCCGCACCGACATCGGCGGCGCCTACCGGTGGGACGAGCGGAGCGGCCGGTGGATCCCGCTGACCGACCACATCGGCTGGGACGACTGGAACCTGCTGGGCGTGGAGGCCATGGCCGTCGACCCGGCGCATCCGGACCGGGTCTACCTCTCCCTCGGCACCTACACGCAGTCCTGGGCCGGCAACGGGGCCGTGCTGCGGTCGGAGGACCGTGGCGCGACCTGGCAGCGCACCGACCTCACCGTCAAGCTCGGCGCCAACGAGGACGGCCGGGGCTGCGGAGAGCGGCTGCTCGTCGACCCTCGCGACAGCGACACCCTGTGGCTCGGCACCCGGCACGACGGACTGCTCAAGTCCACCGACCGGGGCGCCACATGGAAGGCCGCGAGCTTCCCGGCCACCCCCGGCGCCACCGGCCAGGGCATCACGCTCCTGGTCGCCGCAGGCCGCAGCGTCTACGCAGGCTGGGGCGACTCCGACGGCACCGCGGGGAAGCCCAACCTGTACCGCACCTTCGACGGCACCACCTGGGAGGCCGTCCCCGGGCAACCCACCGGCACCGCCGCCAAGGTCCCGGTCCGGGCCGCGTACGACCGGCACACCCGCGAGCTGTACGTGACCTACGCCGACGCCCCCGGCCCGAACGGCCAGTCCGACGGCAGCGTGCACAAGCTGCGGACGGCGAACGGGAAGTGGAGCGAGGTCACGCCCGTCAAGCCCGGCGGGGCGACGGGCGACGGCGGGACCGACTCCTTCGGCTACGGCGGTGTCGCCGTCGACGCCCGCACCCCGGGGACCGTCGTCGTCTCCACCAACAACCGCTGGTCGCTGGTGGACACCCGGTACCGGACCACGGACGGCGGCCGCTCCTGGACGTCCCTGAAGGACAAGGCCGTCCTCGACGTCTCCGAGACGCCCTACCTCAAGTGGGGCGGCGACGAGCCCAAGTTCGGCTGGTGGATCCAGGCCGTCGGGCTCGACCCGTACGACTCCCGGCACGTCGTCCACGGCACCGGCGCGACCCTCTACGGCACCCGCGACCTCAAGCACTGGGCCCCGCAGATCCGCGGCGTGGAAGAGGCCTCCGTACGCCAGTTGATCTCGCCCCCGAGCGGCGAGGCCCACCTGCTCAGCGGGTCCGGGGACATCGGGGTGATGTACCACGAGCGGCTCACGGCATCGCCGTCACGCGGCATGGCGTCGAACCCCGTGTTCGGCACGGCGACGGGCCTGTCGCTGGCCGCCGCGAAGCCGTCGTACGTCGTCCGGGCCGGATGGGGCGACCACGGCAACGGCGCCTGGTCTGACGACGGCGGGAAGACCTGGACGCCCTTCGAGGCCCAGCCGGACGTCGCCAAGTCCGCGCCCGGCCCGATCGCCATCAACGCCGACGGCAGTGTGCTGTTGTGGTCCTTCGGCATGGCCGACCCGGGCTACCGCTCCACGGACAACGGCGCCACCTGGGCGGAGGTCGCCTCCTACCCGAAGGGTGCCGTGCCCGTCGCGGACCCCGTCGATCCGGCCCGCTGCTACGCCTTCGACACCTCCACGGGCACGCTCCACGCCAGCACCGACCGCGGCCGGACCTTCACCGCGCGGGCCACCGGCCTGAACGCGGGGGACACCGAGTTCCAGCTGGCCGTCACGCCCGGGCGCTCCGGTCACCTGTGGCTGAGCCTGAAGTGGAACGGGCTGTACCGGTCGACGGACGGCGGTGCGACCTTCTCCAAGGTGAGCAGCTGCTGGGCCTCGTACACCCTCGGCTTCGGCAAGGCCGCCGAGGGCGCTGCGTACCCGGCCGTCTACATGGTCGGCTCCACCGCGACCGTCACCGCCGTGTACCGCTCCGACGACGAGGCGAAGACCTGGACGCGGATCAACGACGACCGGCACCAGTGGGGCTGGATCGGCGCGTGCATCGCCGGCGACCCCCGGGTGTACGGCCGGGTCTACATCGGCACCAACGGCCGCGGGGTGCAATACGGGGAGCCCGTCTGATGCCCGACCTGAGTGAGGTGACCAGGGGGCGGCTGCTCTTCGGCGGCGACTACAACCCCGAGCAGTGGCCCGAGGAGACCTGGCACGAGGACGTCCGGCTGATGAAGGCCGCGGGCGTCAACTCGGTCACCCTCGGCGTCTTCTCCTGGTCGAAGCTGGAACCCGAGCCGGGAGCACGGGAGTTCGGCTGGCTGGACACGCTGATGGACCTGATGCACGCAAGCGGCATCGGCGTCGTCCTTGCCACCCCGACCTCCTCGCCCCCGCCCTGGATGGGCCGGCTGCACCCCGACACCCTGCCCGTCGCCGAGGACGGCCGCACCGAGTGGTGGGGCGGCCGCCAGCACTTCTCGCACTCCAGCGCCACCTACCGGCGCTACGCCGCCGCCATCACCGAGGACCTGGCCGCCCGCTACGGCGACCACCCGGCCCTGACGATGTGGCACATCAACAACGAGTACTGCACCTCCGACCACGGCGACCAGGCAGCCGCATCCTTCCGGCGGTGGCTGCGTGAGAAGTACCGCACGCTCGACGCCCTCAACGAGGCCTGGGGCACCGCCTTCTGGAGCCAGGGCTACGACACCTGGGACGGCATCCTGCCGCCCCGCCTGCCCCACTACATGCGCAACCCCGGCCAGGTCCTGGACTTCCGCCGCTTCACCTCCGACATGCTCCTGGAGTGTTACACCGCCGAGCGGGACATCGTCCGGCGGCACACCCCGCACCTGCCGGTCACCAGCAACTTCATGCCGCTGTGGTTCGGGCAGGACGCCTGGCGCTGGGCCGAGGAGGAGGACGTCGTCTCCGTCGACCTCTACCCCGACCCGCGCGACCCCCTCGGCGCGCAGAACGGCGCCCTGGTCCAGGACATGACCCGCTCCCAGGCGCGCGGGCCCTGGATGCTGATGGAGCAGGCGGCCGGACCGGTCAACTGGCGGGGCGTGAACCATCCCAAGCCGCGCGGCCTCAACCGGCTCTGGTCCCTCCAGGCCGTGGCCCGGGGAGCCGACGCCGTCTGCTACTTCCAATGGCGGCAGTCCCGGCAGGGCGCGGAGAAGTTCCACTCCGGCATGGTCAGCCACGCGGGGGAGGAGGGCCGGACGTACCAGGAGGTCAAGCGGCTCGGCGCCGACCTGGAGCGGATCGCCCCCGAGGTGACCGGCCGGCACCTCACCGCGAACACCGCCGTCCTGCACGACTGGCACTCCTGGTGGGCCGGCGCCCAGGACGGCCGCCCGTCCACCCTGGTGGAGTACAGGGCCGTCCTGCGCGCCTGGCACCGGGCCCTGTGGCAGGCGCACCTCACCACCGACTTCGCCCACCCCGAGCACGACCTGACGCCGTACTCGCTGGTCGTCGTGCCGCAGCTGTACTCCCTCACCGACGCAGCGACCGACAACCTCCTCGCCTACGTACGGCAGGGCGGCACCCTCGTCTGCGGCTTCCAGACGGGCGTGGCCGACCAGGACGACCGCGTTCGCCCCGGCGGCATGGACGTCCGGCTGCGCGAGCTGTTCGGCATCCGCACGCTGCACGAGTGGTGGCCGCTGGAAGCGGGGGAGACGGTCGCCTGCGAGTGCTTCCGGGGCACCCTGTGGTCCGAGGAGATCGAGCCGGCCGACCCCGACCACACGAGCTGCTACAAGGGCGGCGAACTGGACGGCATGCCCGCCGTCCTGCGCAAGGGCCGGGCCTGGTACGTCTCCACCCTTCCGGAGCCCGGGGCGCTGCGCGACCTGCTGACGTCGGTCGCCGCGGGAGTGGGCGTCCGGCCGGTGCTCGACGGCCTCCCCGAGCAGGTCGAGGCCGTGCGCCGGGGCGAGGTGCTGTTCGTCCTGAACCACGGCCGCGAGCCGGTGACCGTCGAGGTGCCCGGCACCCACCGCGACCTGCTGTCCGAAACGGACGTCACCGACCGGGTCACCCTCGGCCGCTACGAAGCGGCGGTGCTGCGGCCATGACCGACTCACCCCCCGCCCACGGCACCGACGCCGACGCCCCACCGCGTCGAACCGCGGACTTCCTCCGGCGCAGAATCCCTCCACCTGGTCGCCGGGGAAGACCACGTCCTCACCCTGAGGGCGTGGTGGTTCCCCCCATCCCCCCACCCCATGGAAGGGACACCATGGCATCACGCACGCTGAGCAGGGTCACCAAGGCCCTGCTGGCCTCCGCCCTGGCCCTCGGCGCCACCGTCGGCCTCACCTCCGCCCCCGCCTCCGCCGCCGTCTGGAACTCCTGCGACCAGTGGGGCAACACGAACCTGAACGGCTACACGCTCTACAACAACATCTGGGGCTCCGGCGCCGGCAGCCAGTGCATCTGGGCCAACTCCGGCACCAACTGGGGCGTCTGGGCCGACCACCCGGGCACCGGCGGCATCAAGTCCTACCCGAACCAGACGAAGGCGATAAACAAGTCGATCACCTCGCTGACTTCGCTGACCAGCGGCTACAACGTCAGCGTTCCGTCGTCCGGCGCGTACAACACGTCGTACGACATCTGGGACACGGACCACGACTACGAGATCATGCTCTGGGTCAACAAGACCGGAGCCGTCGGCCCGCTCGGCTCCTCGCAGGGCACCGTTGCCCTGGGCGGCCACTCCTGGAACGTCTTCAAGGGCACCAACGGTGCCAACGAGGTGTTCTCGTTCATCCGCACCTCCAACTCCAGCTCCGGCACCGTGAACATCCTGCCGATCCTGAAATGGATCAAGGACACCAAGAAGTGGATGGGCAACGAGACGATCGGTGACGTGCAGTTCGGCTACGAGGTCACCTCGTCGTCCGGCGGCCTGAACTTCACCACCAACAACCTGACGGTCAGCAGCAGCTGACCGGCCGCGGGGCCGGGAACCGGACGGAAGCCGGCCGAACAGGCGGGAGGGGATGGCCGAAGGACCTCCATCGGCCATCCCCTCCGACGCGGCTACTCCGCGACGGGCAGCCGCGCCCCGTCCCGCAGGAACAGCGGGATGCGGTCCAGCGGGGCGTCGACCGTCACGGCCCGGCCGCCCTCGTACGTCTCACCCGTCCACGCGTCCCTCCAGGACGCCCCCGCCGGCAGATACGCCGCACGGACAGTGGCGCCGGCCGTCAGCACCGGCGCGACCAGCAGGTCCGGGCCGAACAGGTAGGAGTCGTCGACCGACCAGGCCGCCGGATCGTCCGGGAACTCCAGGAACAGCGGCCGCATCACCGGCAGACCCTCCTCGTGGGCCGCCCGCATGACGTCCAGCACATACGGCTTCAGCCGCTCGCGCAGCCGCACGTACTTCTCCAGGATCGCCCCGGCCTCCTCGCCGTACGACCACACCTCGTTCGGGCCGCCGGTCATCTCCGGGCCCAGTGGCATGCCCGGGTCGCGGAAGCCGTGCAGCCGCATCAGCGGGGACAGGGCGCCGAACTGGAACCAGCGGACCATCACCTCCCGGTACGCCGGGTCGTCCGGGTCGCCGCCGTGGAAGCCGCCGATGTCGGTGTTCCACCACGGGATGCCCGACAGCGCCGTGTTCAGCCCGGCCGCGATCTGGCGGCGCAGGGTCGGGAAGTCCGTGCCGATGTCACCGGACCACAGGGCGGCGCCGTAGCGCTGACTGCCCGCCCACGCCGAGCGGTTGAGGGTGACGATCTCCTCCTCGCCGGTGGCGGCCAGGCCCTCGTAGAAGGTGCGGGCGTTCTCCGCCGGGTAGGCGTTGCCGACCTCCAGGCCCGGGCCCGCCCAGTAGCGCAGGTTCTCCTGGAATCCCGGCTTCAGCTCCGGCTCGCAGGCATCCAGCCAGAACGCCGTGATGCCGTACGGGTCGAGGTAGTTCTCCTTCACCTTCGACCACACGAACTCCCGCGCGTCCGGGTTGGTGGCGTCGTAGAAGGCGACCTGGACCGTGGAGGCGACCTCCTTGTCGGGCCAGTCGGCGTGCGCCACCGGGCCGTACTGGGTGCCGATGAACCAGCCCCGCTGCTCCAGCACCGGGTGGTTCTCGCTCAGCGGCGACACCGACGGCCAGACGCTCACCACCAGCTTGATGCCGAGCTCCTCCAGCTCCCGCACCATCGCCGCCGGGTCGGGCCACTCCTTCGGGTCGAACTTCCAGTCGCCGAGGTGCGTCCAGTGGAAGAAGTCGCAGACGATCGCCGAGAGGGGCAGCCCGCGCCGCTTGTACTCCCGGGCCACCCCCATCAGTTCGTCCTGGGTGCGGTAGCGCAGCTTGCACTGCCAGAAGCCCGCCGCCCACTCAGGCAGCATCGGGCTGCGGCCGGTCACCGCGCTGTAGCGGCGCTGGCCGCCGGCCGGGTCGCCCGCCGTGATCCAGTAGTCGATCTGCCGGGCCGAGTCGGCGACCCAGCGGGTGCCGTTGTGCGCCAGCTCCACGCGGCCGATCGCCGGGTTGTTCCACAGCAGGGTGTAGCCGCGGCTGGAGGTCAGCACCGGGATGCCGACCTCGGCGTTGCGCTGGATCAGGTCCAGCACCAGGCCCTTCTGGTCCAGGCGCCCGTGCTGGTGCTGGCCGAGGCCGTACAGCTTCTCGTCGTCGTAGGCGGCGAAGCGCTGCTCCAGGCGGTGGTGGCCGTTGCCGACGGCCGTGTACAGGCGGGAGCCCGGCCACCAGAAATGGGCGCGGTCCTCGGCGAGGAGCTCGGTGGAGTCGTCCGTGCGCAGGAAGCGGACCAGGCCCTCGGCGCTCACCTCGACGGTGAGCGCGCCGACGGTCAGCAGTCCCCGGCCGTCCTCGATCTTCACCGCGGCCGGCGTCGCGGGAGCCTCGTCGAGCAGGGCGCCCGGCAGCCCTTCGAGGACGGGGCCGCCGAGCCGGGCACGCACCCGGACCGCGTCCGGACCCCAGGGCTCGATCCGGACGGTCTCCTGGCGGCCGCTCCACTCCAGCGCACCGTCCCGCTCGCGGAACGTGCCGACGGTCGGGGAGGACTGCGCGAGGCTCACCTGGGGCTGGGTCTCAGCAGGCTGATTCACGAGGCGGGCTCCTGTCCGGAAGCAGACATGGGGGTGCCCCGGAAGGGGCGTTGTTCGGGGGCCGGGAGTGACTACGACCGGCTCGGCGCCGGCCCCGTGCTGGCCCGGACCGTCAGCTCGGGCGCGAGCAGCACGACCTCGTCGCTGCCGCGCCCGTCGAGCTTGGCGACCAGGTGGTCCACGGCCCGGCGGCCCATCTCCTGCGCGGGGATGGCCACCGACGTGAGCCGCACCGAGGCCTGCGTCGCGACCTGATCGGGGCAGATCGCGACCACCGACACGTCCTCCGGCACGGCCCGGCCCTGCTGGCGCAGCAGCGCGAGCAGCGGCTCGACCGCCGACTCGTTCTGCACGATGAGCCCCGAGGTGCCCGGGCGTTCGTCGAGGATCCGGGCGAGCGTCACGGCCATCGCGTCGTACCCGCCCTCGCACGGCCGGTGCAGCAGCCGCACGCCCAGCTCCCGCGCACGCGTCCGGAGTCCGTCGAGGGTGCGTTCGGCGAAACCGGTGTGCCGCTCGTAGACGGCCGGGGCCTCCCCGATGACGGCGATGTCCTGGTGCCCCTGTTTGGCCAGGTGCTCCACGCACAGCGCGCCCGTCGCCCGGAAGTCCAGATCGACGCAGGTCAGCCCAGAGGTGTCGGCGGGCAGCCCGATCAGCACGGACGGCTGGTCCGTCGCGCGCAGCAGCGGCAGCCGCTCGTCGTCGAGTTCGACGTCCATCAGGATCATCCCGTCGGCGAGCCCGCTGCCCGCCACGCGGCGCACCGCGTCGGGCCCCTCCTCACCGGTGAGCAGCAGCACGTCGTACCCGTGGGCGCGGGCGGAGGTCGCCACGGCGATGGCGATCTCCATCATCACCGGCACGTACATGTCCGTGCGCAGCGGGACCATCAGCGCGATGATGTTCGACTTGCTGCTGGCCAGGGCGCGGGCCCCGGCGTTCGGGTGGTACCCGAGCTCGCGGATGCTCCGCTCGACCCGCTGCCGGGTGTTCGCGGAGATGGACCGCTTGCCGCTGAGGACATAGCTCACCGTGCTCGCCGAGACTCCGGCGTGCTGGGCGACCTCGGCGAGGGTGACCATCCAGCTCTCCAAGCTCTTGTGAAGCGCTTCGACAGCGCGTGTTGCCGATAAAGGTGGGGGAGGGTGGTTCGACAGTAGCTCCAGCAGGAGTGGGTGTCCATAGGTTGTCGAAGCGCTTCGATACCGATTTCCCGGAACGCTCTCAGAGCAGGACTCGTCCTTCGGGACGGCACCTCGATGCAACACCGTCGTCAGGCGTGCGACAAGTGCCGGGCGCGGCGCGCCCCCTTCGGCCGAACGGACGCGCGAGGACTGGTGGGAGCGTCCGGATTCGGGTACCAACGATCCAGTAGCACTGGTCGGTAACGAAACGGTCCTCCATCTTCTAGTTGCGGCGAGGTGCCCCTCATGTCCGCTTCCACCACCCCCTCTTCCCGTCCCGCCGTCACCGAGCGGGAGGCCCGTGAGGTGGCGGAGGCCGCCCGGGAACAGCATTGGCGCAAGCCCAGCTTCGCCAAGGAGCTGTTCCTCGGCCGCTTCCGGCTCGGCCTCATCCACCCCCACCCGCTCCCGGACGAAGAGCTGGCCCAGCGCGGCGAGGAGTTCCTCGCCAAGCTCCGCGACTTCGTCGAGACCAAGGTCGACGGGGGCCTCATCGAGCGCGAGGCCCGGATCCCCGACGAGGTGATCGACGGTCTGAAGGAGCTCGGCGCCTTCGGCATGAAGATCGACACCAAGTACGGCGGTCTCGGCCTCGGGCAGGTGTACTACAACAAGGCGCTCGCCCTGGCCGGCTCCGCCAGCCCCGCGATCGGCGTGCTGCTCTCCGCGCACCAGTCGATCGGCGTGCCCCAGCCCCTGAAACTGTTCGGCACCCAGGAGCAGCGGGAGCGCTTCCTGCCGCGCTGCGCCCGCACGGACATCAGTGCCTTCCTGCTCACGGAGCCCGACGTCGGCTCCGACCCGGCCCGCCTGGCCACGACGGCCGTGCCCGATGGGGACGACTACGTCCTCGACGGGGTGAAGCTGTGGACCACCAACGGCGTCGTCGCCGACCTGCTGGTCGTCATGGCCCGGGTCCCGAAGAGCGAGGGCCACCGCGGCGGCATCACGGCCTTCGTCGTGGAGACGAACTCGCCGGGCGTCACCGTCGAGAACCGCAACGCCTTCATGGGCCTGCGCGGCATCGAGAACGGCGTCACCCGCTTCCACCAGGTCCGCGTCCCCGCCGCCAACCGCGTCGGCGAGGAGGGCCAGGGGCTGAAGATCGCCCTGACCACGCTCAACACCGGACGGCTCTCCCTGCCGGCCTCCTGTGTCGCGGCCGGCAAGTGGTGCCTGAAGATCGCCCGGGAGTGGTCGGCGGCCCGCGAGCAGTGGGGCAAGCCCGTCGCGCACCACGAGGCGGTCGGCTCCAAGATCTCCTTCATCGCGGCCACCACCTTCGCCCTGGAGGCCGTGACGGACCTGGCCTCGCAGATGGCCGACGAGGACCGCAACGACATCCGCATCGAAGGCGCCCTCGCCAAGCTGTACGCCTCCGAGATGGCCTGGACGATGGCCGACGAACTCGTCCAGATCCGCGGCGGCCGCGGCTTCGAGACGGCCGACTCCCTCCGGGCCCGCGGCGAGCGCGGCGTCCCCGCCGAGCAGCTGTTGCGCGACCTGCGCATCAACCGCATCTTCGAGGGATCCACCGAGATCATGCACCTGCTGATCGCGCGCGAGGCCGTCGACGCCCACCTCTCGGTCGCCGGCGACCTCATCGACCCCGAGAAGTCCCTCGGCGACAAGGCCAGGGCGGGCGCGAACGCGGGCGTCTTCTACGCCAAGTGGCTGCCCAAACTGGTCGCGGGCCCCGGCCAGCTCCCCGCCTCCTACGGGGAGTTCAAGCACGGCGTGGACCTCTCCGGGCACCTGCGCTACGTCGAGCGCACCGCCCGCAAGCTCGCCCGCTCCACGTTCTACGCCATGTCCCGCTGGCAGGGCCGGATGGAGTCCAAGCAGGGCTTCCTCGGCCGGATCGTCGACATCGGCGCCGAGCTGTTCGCCATGAGCGCGGCCTGCGTCCGGGCCGAACTCCTGCGCAGCCAGGGCGACCACGGCCGCGAGGCCTACCAGCTCGCCGACGTCTTCTGCCGCCAGGCCAGGATCCGCGTCGAGGAGCTCTTCACCCGCCTGTGGACCAACACCGACGACCTCGACCGCAAGGTCGTCAAGGGCGTCCTGTCCGGCACGTACGAGTGGCTGGAGCAGGGCATCGTCGACCCGTCGGACGAGGGCCCCTGGATCGCGGACGCGACACCGGGACCGTCGCAGAAGGAGAACGTCCACCGGCCCATCAGGTAGCCCCGGCCCTCCCCGGGGGCGTGCACCGCCATGGCGCGCGCCCCCAGGAGGGGGATGCGCTGTCCTCGCACCCCGGCCTTACGGCAACAATGGAGGAATGAGCGACAGTCCAGCCCCCCTCGCCGACCCACACCTCGTCTACGACCCGGTCGTGGGCGACGGTCCCAAGGACGTGGTGATCCTCGGCTCCACCGGGTCCATCGGCACCCAGGCCATCGACCTCGTGCTGCGCAACCCCGGCCGGTTCCGGGTCACCGGCCTGTCCGCCAACGGCGGCCGGGTCGCGCTCCTCGCCGAGCAGGCGTACCGGCTGCGCGTGCGCACCGTCGCGGTGGCCCGCGAGGACGTCGTACCCGCCCTGCGCGAGGCGCTCACCGCGCAGTACGGCACGAGCGAGCCGCTCCCCGAGCTCCTGACCGGCCCGGACGCCGCCACACAGCTCGCGGCCTCCGACTGCCACACCGTCCTGAACGGCATCACCGGCTCCATCGGACTCGCCCCGACCCTCGCCGCCCTGGAGGCGGGCCGCACCCTCGCGCTCGCCAACAAGGAGTCGCTCATCGTCGGCGGCCCGCTGGTCAAGGCCCTCGCCAAGCCCGGGCAGATCATCCCGGTCGACTCCGAGCACGCCGCCCTCTTCCAGGCCCTGGCCGCCGGCACCCGCGCCGATGTCCGCAAGCTGGTCGTCACCGCCTCCGGCGGGCCCTTCCGCGGCCGTACCAAGGCCGAGCTCGCGGGCGTCACCGTCGAGGACGCCCTCGCGCACCCCACCTGGGCCATGGGCCCGGTCATCACGATCAACTCCGCGACCCTCGTCAACAAGGGCCTGGAGGTCATCGAGGCGCACCTCCTCTACGACATTCCCTTCGACCGCATTGAGGTGGTCGTGCATCCCCAGTCGTATGTCCACTCGATGGTTGAGTTCACGGATGGATCGACACTGGCCCAGGCGACCCCGCCCGACATGCGCGGGCCCATCGCCATCGGCCTCGGCTGGCCCGAGCGCGTGCCCGACGCGGCGCCCACCTTCGACTGGAGCAAGGCCTCGACCTGGGAGTTCTTCCCGCTCGACAACGAGGCCTTCCCCTCGGTGAACCTCGCCCGGCACGTGGGCGAGCTCGCGGGCACCGCCCCGGCGGTGTTCAATGCGGCGAACGAGGAGTGCGTGGAGGCGTTCCGCCAGGGCGCACTGCCCTTCAACGGAATCATGGACACCGTCACCCGGGTGGTCGAGGAGCACGGCACCCCGCGTGCGGGAACCTCACTCACCGTGTCGGACGTCCTCGAAGCGGAGACCTGGGCGCGGACCCGGGCCCGGGAACTGGCGGCACAGACGGCGGAGGCCCGTGCATGACGACCCTGATGTTCATCCTCGGCATACTCCTCTTCGCGGTCGGCCTGCTGTTCTCGATCGCGTGGCACGAGCTGGGGCACCTGTCCACCGCCAAGCTCTTCGGCATCCGCGTGCCGCAGTACATGGTCGGCTTCGGCCCCACCCTCTTCTCGCGCAACAAGGGCGAGACGGAGTACGGCATCAAGGCCATCCCGTTCGGCGGCTACATCCGCATGATCGGCATGTTCCCGCCCGGCCCCGACGGCCGGATGGAGGCCCGCTCCACCTCCCCGTGGCGCGGCATGATCGAGGACGCCCGCACCGCCGCCTACGAGGAGCTCAAGCCGGGCGACGAGAACCGCATGTTCTACACGCGCGCCCCCTGGAAGCGCGTGATCGTGATGTTCGCGGGCCCCTTCATGAACCTGGTCCTCGCGGTGGCGCTGTTCCTCACCGTCCTGATGGGCTTCGGCATCACCCAGCAGACCACCACGGTCAGCTCGGTCTCCCAGTGCGTGATCGCGCAGAACGAGAACCGCGACAAGTGCGAGAAGGGTGACCCGGCCGCCCCTGCCGCCGCCGCCGGCCTCAAGGCGGGCGACAAGATCGTCTCCTTCAACGGGGTGAAGACCGACGACTGGAACAAGCTGTCGGACCTGATCCGCGCCACCCCCGGCAAGGAGGTGCCGCTCGTCGTCGAGCGGGACGGCCGGAACGTCACCCTGCACGCGAAGATCGCCACGAATCAGGTCGCCAAGAAGGACGCCTCCGGCCAGATCGTCGAGGGCCAGTACGTGCAGGCCGGCTTCCTCGGCTTCAGCGCCGCCACCGGCGTGGTCAAACAGGACTTCGGCGACTCGGTGACCTGGATGGGCGACCGCATCGGAGAGGCCGTCGACTCCCTGGCCGCCCTGCCCGGCAAGGTCCCGGCGCTGTGGAACGCGGCCTTCGACGGCGCCGAGCGCGAGGCCGACTCCCCGATGGGCGTGGTCGGCGCGGCCCGCGTCGGCGGCGAGATCTTCACCCTCGACATCCCGCCCACCCAGCAGCTGGCCATGGCCCTGATGCTGGTCGCCGGCTTCAACCTCTCCCTGTTCCTGTTCAACATGCTCCCGCTGCTGCCGCTCGACGGCGGCCACATCGCGGGAGCCCTGTGGGAGTCGCTGCGCCGCAACACGGCCAAGGTGCTGCGCCGGCCGGACCCGGGCCCCTTCGACGTGGCGAAGCTCATGCCGGTCGCCTACGTCGTCGCGGGGATCTTCATCTGCTTCACGATCCTGGTGCTGATCGCCGACGTGGTCAACCCGGTGAGAATCTCCTAGTCATACGGCGTTCGTGGCGGCCCGGCATGCTGTTCGCCGGGCCGCCTCCCATTGAGTGGCACGGTGGGTGGGATGTGCCCGCGCCGAGGCATGTGCCGTAATCTCGAAGCTCGGAGCCCGCTGCTCACGGGACCGGACCTTGATCCACGACTTGGGGTTGCACAGCAGATGACTGCGATTTCTCTCGGCATGCCGTCCGTTCCGACCAAGCTCGCCGAGCGCCGGAAGAGCCGCCAGATCCAGGTCGGATCCGTGGCCGTCGGCGGAGACGCCCCCGTCTCGGTGCAGTCGATGACCACGACGCGCACCTCCGACATCGGCGCCACGCTCCAGCAGATCGCCGAACTCACCGCCTCCGGCTGCCAGATCGTCCGCGTCGCCTGCCCGACGCAGGACGACGCCGACGCCCTCGCGACCATCGCCCGCAAGTCGCAGATCCCGGTCATCGCCGACATCCACTTCCAGCCGAAGTACGTCTTCGCCGCGATCGAGGCGGGCTGCGCCGCGGTCCGGGTCAACCCCGGCAACATCAAGCAGTTCGACGACAAGGTCAAGGAGATCGCCAAGGCGGCCCGCGACCACGGCACCCCGATCCGCATCGGCGTCAACGCCGGCTCCCTCGACAGCCGCCTCCTCAAGAAGTACGGCAAGGCCACCCCCGAGGCCCTGGTCGAGTCCGCCCTGTGGGAGGCGTCCCTCTTCGAGGAGCACGACTTCCGCGACATCAAGATCTCCGTCAAGCACAACGACCCGGTCGTCATGATCGAGGCCTACAAGCAGCTCGCCGCGCAGTGCGACTACCCGCTGCACCTCGGCGTCACGGAGGCCGGCCCGGCGTTCCAGGGCACCATCAAGTCGGCCGTCGCCTTCGGCGCGCTCCTCTCCCAGGGCATCGGCGACACCATCCGCGTCTCCCTCTCCGCGCCCCCCGCCGAGGAGGTCAAGGTCGGCATCCAGATCCTGGAGTCCCTGAACCTCAAGGAGCGCGGCCTGGAGATCGTCTCCTGCCCCTCCTGCGGCCGCGCCCAGGTCGACGTCTACAAGCTGGCCGAAGAGGTCACGGCCGGCCTCACCGGCATGGAGGTCCCGCTCCGCGTCGCCGTCATGGGCTGCGTCGTGAACGGCCCCGGCGAGGCCCGCGAGGCCGACCTCGGCGTCGCCTCCGGCAACGGCAAGGGCCAGATCTTCGTCAAGGGCGAGGTCATCAAGACCGTCCCCGAGTCCAAGATCGTGGAGACCCTCATCGAGGAGGCCATGAAGCTGGCCGAGCAGATGGAGGCGGACGGCGTCGCCTCGGGCGAGCCGTCGGTGGCGGTCGCGGGCTGACGGCGCGGGGATCTCCGGGGGCGGGGGGCACGAGCCGCCCTCCCCGCCGTCGGCCGAGGTTCCCGTTCACCGGCGGCGGGCCCTGCGCACGCGGCGAGCCGTGAGGGCCGCGGAGTACATGCTGAAGGGCGACACCCGCGACGCGTCCTGCCGCGCCCCGCGCAGCGCTCACCGGAAGCCGAGGAACAGCAGCAGCTGCCGGAGCAGCACCGGCCCGGTGAGTACGGCGAGAGCCACGACGGCGACGACCGGCGAACCGTCCAACGGACCGGCGACAAAGCGGAACACGACACCTCCCTGTCCCAGGTGCCCGGCAGAGCTGCCGGGCACCTGGGACGAGTGACCGCGAGCGTCTCCGTCGTCGCCGTGCAGGCCCTGTACCGGATGGTGAGCACGCTCCAGGACGAGGTGAACCGGCTCAGGAAACGGCTCGACGACGGGTGGGACCGGGCCCGGGGGCGCCCCACCCGTCTCACGGCTTCGAGCGCGGCGGCACCGCCCAGCTCCGCCAGGTACAGTGCGGGGACCAGCCGCCCCCAGTGTGTGAGGCCCCCGCACGTGTTGACCCAGACGACCTCACGGGTCCTCGAACCGAGCGACCTGGACGCCGCGCTCGCCGTCCTCGACCGCGAGCCGGTCGCGAACGCCTTCGTGTCGTCCCGTGTGCAGATCGCCGGACTCGACCCGTGGCGGCTGGGCGGTGAGATGTGGGGCTGGTACGAGGACGGCATACTCACGTCCCTCTGTTACGCCGGCGCCAACCTGGTGCCGATCTGCGCCGGCCCGCGCGCCGTCCGTGCCTTCGCCGACCGAGCCCGCCGGGCCGGCCGCCGCTGCTCCTCCATCGTCGGCCCCTCCGGCGCCACCTCCGACCTGTGGCGGCTGCTGGAACCCCATTGGGGCCCGGCCCGCGAGGTCCGCCGCCACCAGCCGCTCATGGTCGCCGACCGCCTCCCCGCCGATGTCACGCCGGACCCCTACGTCCGCCGCGTCCGCAAGGACGAGATGGAAACGATCATGCCGGCGTGCGTGGCGATGTTCACCGAGGAGGTCGGCGTCTCCCCGCTGGTCGGCGACGGCGGCCTGCTCTACCAGGCCCGCGTCGCCGAACTCGTCGGCTCCGGCCGCGCCTTCGCCCGTTTCGACGCGGACGGCAAGGTCGCCTTCAAGGCCGAGATCGGCGCCGCGACGGACCGCGCCTGCCAGATCCAGGGTGTGTGGGTGGCCCCCGAGTACCGCGGCACCGGCCTGGCCGCCCCCGGCATGGCAGCGGTCCTGCGCTACGCCCTCGCCGACGTCGCCCCGGTCGTGAGCCTGTACGTCAACGACTTCAACACGGCGGCCCGCAGGACGTACACGAGGGTCGGTTTCCAGGAGGTCGGCGCCTTCATGAGCGTCCTGTTCTGAAGCGCCCCCGGGGGCGCGGGGCTGTGTCCATGTGCGGCTCCGCCGCGTGGGCGCGCTCAGCCGAAGACAACCAGCACCCGGGTGACAACCGAAACCCCCCCTGTAGGCTCCCCGCATGGACCTCGTGATCGGCCCACTCGACCTCCCCGCCCACGTCGACGAGGCCCTGGCCGTCCAAGCCGTAGCCTTCGGTCTCGGCGCCGACGAAGTCGCAGTCCGCCGCCAGATCGTCCTGCGCCACATGACCTACCCGGGGGCGAGGGCACTCGGCGCCACAGCCGACGGCACCCTCGTCGGCTTCGTCTACGGCATGCCCAACGACCGCACCCACTGGTGGTCCACCGTCGTCGAGCCCTACCTCCGCGCCCTGAGCAACGACCACTGGCTCGACGACTCCTTCGTGATCACCGAACTGCACGTCCACCCCGCGTACCAGAACCGCGGCCTCGGACGCTCCCTGATCACCACGATCACCGACGGCGCCGCCGAACCCCGCTCGATCCTCTCCGCGATCGACACCGACAGCCCCGCCCGCGCCCTCTACCGCTCCCTCGGCTACCAGGACCTGGCCCGCCAGGTCCTCTTCCCCAGCGCGCCGAAGCCGTACGCCGTGATGGGAGCCACGCTCCCGCTCCTGCGCCGTTAACCGATTTCCACCGTCGCGCACACCCCGGATAACCTCCTGCCATCACCTTCCCCCACTCTCGGCTCCGCTCGAGCGGGGGACCCCCAGCAGCAGGAGCAGAGGAACCATGGCGAACGCACCGGTCCAGCGCATGTCCCAGTTGTTGGCGAAGACGTTGCGTGACGACCCGGCCGACGCCGAGGTCCTCAGCCACAAGCTCCTCGTCCGCGCCGGCTACGTACGCCGTACCGCCGCCGGCATCTGGAGCTGGCTGCCCCTCGGCAAGAAGGTGCTGGCCAACGTCGAGCGGATCGTCCGTGAGGAGATGGACGCCGTCGGCGCCCAGGAGGTCCTGCTCCCCGCCGTCCTGCCGCGCGAGCCCTACGAGGCCACCGGCCGCTGGGAGGAGTACGGCCCCGAGCTGTTCCGCCTCCAGGACCGCCGGGGCGGCGACTACCTCCTCGGCCCCACCCACGAGGAGATCTTCACCCTCCTGGTGAAGGACCAGGCGTCCTCCTACAAGGACCTGCCGGTCATCCTCTACCAGATCCAGAACAAGTACCGCGACGAGGCCCGCCCCCGCGCCGGCATCCTGCGCGGCCGCGAGTTCCTGATGAAGGACTCCTACTCCTTCGACACCGACGACGAGGGCCTCGCCCAGTCCTACGCCCTGCACCGCGAGGCCTACCAGAAGATCTTCGCGCGCCTCGGCCTCGACTACCGCATCTGCGCCGCGACGGCCGGCGCCATGGGCGGCTCCAAGTCCGAGGAGTTCCTCGCCCCGGCCGAGGCCGGCGAGGACACCTTCGCCGACTGCCCGAACTGCGACTTCGCCGCCAACACCGAGGCGATCACGTACGAGTTGACGTCCGTCGACGCCTCCGGCGTGCCGGCCGCCGAGGACATCCCGACCCCCGACACCCCCACCATCGAGACCCTCGCCGCCTCCCTCGGCGTCCCGGCCTCGGCCACGCTGAAGAACCTCCTCGTGAAGGTCGACGGCGAGATCGTCGCCGTCGGCGTGCCCGGCGACCGCGAGGTCGACATGGACAAGGTCGAGGCGCACTTCGCCCCGGCCACCGTCGAGCTGGTCACCGAGACGGACTTCGCCGCCCGCCCCGACCTGGTCCGCGGCTACGTCGGACCGCGAGGCCTGGAGAAGGTCACCTACATCGCGGACCCGCGCGTCGCCCCGGGCACGGCCTGGATCACCGGCGCCAACAAGGCCGGCACGCACACGAAGAACGTGGTCGTGGGCCGTGACTTCGAGGTCGGCGAGTACGTCGACGTCGTCGTCGTGCAGGAGGACGACCCCTGCCCCAAGTGCGGCACGGGCCTGGTCCTCGACCGCGCCATCGAGATCGGCCACATCTTCCAGCTGGGCCGCAAGTACGCCGACGCCCTCAAGCTCGACGTCCTCGGCCAGAACGGCAAGCCGGTCCGCGTCACCATGGGCTCCTACGGCATCGGCGTCTCCCGCGCGGTGGCCGCCCTGGCCGAGCAGACCGCCGACGACAAGGGCCTGTGCTGGCCCGCCGAGGTCGCCCCGGCCGACGTCCACGTGGTTGCCGCCGGCAAGGCCCTGCAGACCGAGCTGGCCCTCGACATCTCCGGGAAGCTGGCCGCGGCCGGTGTCCGCGTCCTGGTCGACGACCGCCCCGGCGTCTCCCCGGGCGTCAAGTTCACGGACTCCGAGCTGATCGGCGTACCGAAGATCCTCGTGGCCGGCCGGCGCGCGGCGGACGGTGTGGTGGAACTGAAGGACCGCCGCACCGGCGAGCGCGAGGAACTGACGGTCGAGGAGGCCGTCGCCCGCCTCACGGCGTAGCACCGACGCCGCACGGCACAGCACCGGCAGACCGGGCGGACTGGCCGAAATCAGTCCGCCCGGCAGTCGAGGCCGTTTCGTCCGCGCCGGCGGTCCGGGGCGCAGCACCCCCCAGGTCTTCCGCCCCGACGCCCTACAGCCAGCTCGCGAACTCCAGCAACAGCTCCGCGTCGCGCGGCCGTCCGACCCGCCCCGCCCGCACGCCCGACTCCACGGCACGGAACAGCGTCCAGCCCCGCAGCCGCTCCTGGTCCACGTCCAGGGACTCGGCCAGCCGCTTCACCCGGCGCCGGGTCGTGGCCGCGCCGGACGGCTGGGCGATCAGGTCCTCCACCCGGTCCCGGACCAGCCGGGCCAGATCGAAGGCGCACTCGCCGACCACCGGGTCGGGCCCCACGGCCAGCCACGGCATCCGCTCCCCGCCGAGCACCTTGCTCTGCCGGAACGTGCCGTGCAGCAGCCGGTGTTCGGGCGGCGCGGCCAGCAGCTCCTCGCGCGCCGCGAGCGCCAGGTCGACCAGCGGGGCCACCTCGGGATCGGCCCGGGCCCGTACCCGCATCGCCTCGGCCTGCCGCCCGGTCCGCTCGGCCACGGTCTCGAAGGGGAAGTCGGCGGGCGGCTCCACCCACAGCCGCCGCAGCGTCCCCGCCGCCTCCAGCAGCGCCTTCGCCTCCGGCAGCGACCGCACCGACACGTCTGGATGCAGCCGCTCCAGCAGCAGGACCCCCTCCGCGGAGAAGGGCTCGAGCAGCTGCACGGCACCCCGCCCGTCCCAGTGCGCCAGCGCGGCCCGCTCCGCCTCCGGGCGGGCCCGGCCCGGCGCCAGCTTGAGCACGGCGGGCGTCCCCTCGGCGGTCCGCACCAGCACGACCAGGCTGCTGCGCCCACCGGGCACCTGCACCCGCTCCACGGTCAACTCGCGTAGCACGACGGCCTGCTGCGCCGCCTCGGGCAGCTTGTCCAGCCAGTCGTCACCGTCCGGCGCCGTCTCACCGAGCGCCCTGACCAGACGCTGCGGCGGTTCGAAAACCATGCGCGAGTCGTTCCCTTCGTGCTGTCCGCGGTGCGTGCCCGGCCCGGGTCACGCCGTGGGCGCCGCCGAGGGCGGGGCCGTGCCGGCCCGCTCGGCGAGCCCAGGGAAGGCTACGCTCTCGCCGCGCCAGCGCACCGCCCGCACCGCCGCCTCCCGCAGCGCCTCGGCGGCCAGCGTCCGCCGCCCGCCGCCCGCCGCGCGCACCAGGTCGGCGTAGACCCCCGCCACCCGGTCCTCCAGCTCTGCCGCGAGCCGCACGGCCGCCGCCGAGTCCGGCACCTGGAAGGGCAGCGCGTAACCGGCGGACGCGGCCACCGGCCGGCCCCCCAGGTCCTTCACCTCGCGCACCAGCGCGTCCCTGCGCGCCCGGTGCGCGTCGTACGCCGTGCGAGCCTCGGTGCGCTGCCCCGCGCCGATCCTCCCGCCGACGATGCCGTAGCCGTACACCGCCGCGTGCTCGGCCGCCAGCGCCGCCTGCAGGGCGCGCAGCTCCCGGTCCTTCTCCTCGCTCACGCGCCACCCTCCGTCAGCAGATACACGTGCGCCGCCCCGGCCGCCGCCACCGACGCCAGCAGGCGCGCCAGCTCGCCCGGGGCCCCGCCGAGCGCCTTGGTCCGCCGGTCGGCGAGCTCCCGCTCCGCCGCGGCGAGCCCGGCGAGGGCGTCCTTGTCGTTCCCCGGCACGGTCGCGGACGGGGCGGGTGAGGCCGACGAGGTCACCGATGCAGACGCGGAAGGGGAAGCGGAAGGTGACGTCGGGGGCGATGCTTTCCGGCCACCGCCGAACGCCCGCGCGTGCCGTACGACCTCCTCGCGCAGCGGCCCCAGCCGGCCCGCGAGCCCCGGACGGGCGGCGATCACCGCGTCGTAGCGCTCCACCAGACCCTCGCTGTCCCGGGCCGCACGCGCGCGTGCCCGGTCCGTCGCCGACGAGTCCTCGCCGGCCGGTCCGCCGGAGTCCCCGCCGGTGCAGCCCGCCAGGGCGAGGGCCGCCGGGGCGACGGCGAGCAGACTCCTTCTGCGCGGCCCCGAGCGGGCACGCTGCGATGAGGGAAAGGGCACGTCAGACGTCCTCGGGGGCTCGTTTCGAGAAACATGCGAGAAAGAAGGGAGTGCAAGGGCTGCTTGCCCGTGATCACGGTACCCGGGCCCCCGCCCGGCATCACTCAGCGGCACCGTTCGTGACCGGGTGGACGGCAACACTCCCCGCGACCGGATACCCTTTGACCAGACACGCGCCCCATCCCACAACAGCACACGCGGCCGAGGAGTCACCCGGATGAGCACCACCCAGAGCGAGAGGCTGCGAGAACTGCTGGAGCCGCTCGTCACCTCTCAGGGCCTGGACCTCGAAGAGATCGAAGTGGACTCCGTCGGACGCAAGCGTGTGCTGCGCGTGGTCGTCGACTCGGACACGGGCGCGGACCTGGATCTGATCGCCGATGTGAGCCGCGCGCTCTCGGCGAAGCTCGACGAGACCAACGCGATGGGCGAGGGCGAATACACCCTCGAGGTCGGCACCCCGGGCGCGGAGCGCCCCCTCACGGAACACCGGCACTACGTCCGCGCCACGGACCGGCTGGTGAAGTTCCAGCTGTCCGAGGGCGGCGAGCTGGTCGCCAGGATCCTGAAGGTCGACGACGAGGGTGTCGACACCGAGGTGCCCGGAGTGAAGGGCCGCAAGGCCACCGCGCGCAGAATCGCCTTCGACGACATCGTCCGGGCGCGTGTCCAGGTCGAGTTCAGCCGCAAGGACAACAAGAAGGAAGAGGAGGCGTAGCCGTGGACATCGACATGAGCGCCCTGCGGGGCTTGGTTCGGGAGAAGGAGATCTCCTTCGACCTGCTGGTCGAGGCGATCGAGTCGGCCCTCCTCATCGCCTACCACCGCACCGAGGGAAGCCGCCGCCACGCGCGCGTGGAGCTCAACCGGGAGACCGGCCATGTGACCGTGTGGGCGAAGGAGGACCCCGACGACCTCGAGGAGGGCCAGGAGGCCCGCGAGTTCGACGACACCCCGTCCGGCTTCGGCCGTATCGCCGCCACCACGGCCAAGCAGGTCATCCTGCAGCGCCTGCGCGACGCCGAGGACGACGCGACGCTCGGCGAGTACGCCGGCCGCGAGGGCGACATCGTCACCGGCGTGGTCCAGCAGGGCCGCGACCCGAAGAACGTGCTCGTCGACATCGGCAAGCTCGAGGCCATCCTGCCGGTGCAGGAGCAGGTGCCGGGGGAGACCTACCCCCACGGCATGCGCCTGCGCTCCTACGTCGTCCGGGTGGCCAAGGGCGTCCGTGGTCCCTCCGTCACCCTCTCGCGCACGCACCCCAACCTGGTGAAGAAGCTCTTCGCCCTGGAGGTGCCGGAGATCGCCGACGGCTCGGTGGAGATCGCCGCGATCGCCCGCGAGGCCGGTCACCGCACGAAGATCGCCGTACGGTCCACCCGCTCCGGCCTGAACGCCAAGGGCGCCTGCATCGGCCCCATGGGCGGCCGCGTACGCAACGTCATGGGTGAGCTGAACGGCGAGAAGATCGACATCGTCGACTGGTCGGAGGACCCGGGCGACATGGTGGCCAACGCGCTGTCCCCGGCCCGCGTCTCCAAGGTGGAGATCGTGGACATGGCGACCAGGTCGGCCCGGGTGACCGTGCCCGACTACCAGCTGTCCCTGGCCATCGGCAAGGAGGGGCAGAACGCCCGTCTCGCGGCCCGGCTGACCGGCTGGCGCATCGACATCCGCCCGGACACGGAACCGGCCGGGAACGGCTCCGAGGAATAGATCCAAGCCGCGGGCCGTTCAGATCACGACAGGTTCATGCACGCCAACTGTTCGAATCCTGCCCCAAAGGGGTGAGGCGTGCACGGGGAGGTAGACTTAAAGGTGTCTGGCCGGACGCGCGCCCGCGCATGCCCTGAACGCACCTGTGTGGGGTGTCGGGAGCGAGCGGCCAAGGCCGAACTGTTGCGGATCGTGACGATCAAGGACGCATGCGTTCCTGATCCAAGCGGTACGCTGCCCGGCCGGGGTGCGTACGTACACCCCGCACCGGTCTGTCTCGACCAGGCGGTACGCCGCCGAGCGTTCCCGAGGGCACTGCGCGTCCCGGGACCGCTCGACACAAAGGCGTTGCGCCGATACGTCGAGCAGACGACAGTTGCCGAGCAGGCAACACGGTAAGACGTGCCGTACGGAACCCCGTGCGGCTAGGTACCTCGCGAGTCGAAAGCAGGTCGAGATTGCGATGAGCACTCGATGAGTACGCGATGAGTACGCCCATGAACTAGCGACGGTCCGGACGCAACCCGGACCTCAAAGGAGCGAAGTGGCTAAGGTCCGGGTCTACGAACTCGCCAAGGAGTTCGGCGTCGAGAGCAAGGTCGTCATGGCCAAGCTCCAGGAACTCGGTGAATTCGTCCGTTCGGCGTCTTCGACGATCGAAGCGCCTGTTGTACGCAAGCTGACGGACGCCCTCCAGCAGGGCAGCGGAGGCGGCAAGCCCGCCCCTGCCCGCAAGGCTGCCCCGGCGAAGCCGGGCGCCCCCTCTCCCGCGCAGGCTGCCCGTCCGGCCGCCCCGCGCCCGCCGGCCCCGAAGCCGGCCGCCGAGAAG